>JBOGZX010000540.1:0-4369 GCA_050697615.1 Gaiellaceae bacterium | reverse complement strand
CTGCAGGCTGCCCGCGCGGCCCTCGAGGAGGGCCAGGTTCCGGGTGGCGGCGTCGCGCTCATCAACGCGGCGGACGCCGTGAGCGAGGACGTGCTCGGCAAGCTCGACGACGACGAGAAGACGGGTGCCAAGATCATCTTCAAGGCGCTCGAGGAGCCGCTTCGGCAGCTCTCGTTCAACGCGGGCCTCGAGGGCTCGGTCGTCGTGCAGCAGGTGCGCACGGCGAAGCCGGGTCAGGGTCTGAACGTCGACACCGGTGAGGTCACCGATCTCGTCAAGGCCGGCATCACCGATCCGACGATGGTCACCCGCTCGGCGCTGCAGAACGCCGCGTCGATCGCGAAGAACATCCTCACGACCGAGGCGATCGTCGCCGAGGCGCCGGAGAAGGCCGGCGCTCCGATGGGCGGCGGCATGCCGGACATGGGCGGGATGATGTAGGCAGCCCTCTCGGGGCTTCGGCAGGACAAAAGGGGCGGCCTTCGGGCCGCCCCTTCTCGATGGGTCGTCTCTCGCTCCACAACGGGAAAGGCCGCCCGGGGGCGGCCGTTCCTGGGGATGGGGATGAGGGTGGAGCTGAGTCCTGTATCGACGGTCCGCGTCCTGCGCCTCATCCCCCGTTCGGGGGATCGTCCTCGGCCCGGCTCAGCCCGGCTCAGAAGACGTAGCGCTCCTCCGCCCAGGGGTCTCCCTCGTTGTGGTAGCCGTAGCGCTCCCAGAAGCCCGGCCGGTCGACGCTCGAGAGCTCGATGCCGCGCAGCCACTTGGCGCTCTTCCAGAAGTACTTGCCGGGAATCACCAGGCGGAGCGGGTAGCCGTGCTCGGGCGCCAGCGGCTCGCTGTCCGCGTGCGTGGCCAGCAGCGCGTCGTCCGCCTCGAGGAACTCGAGCGGGACGTTCGTCGTGAAGTCGGCCTCGGCGTGTGCGACCGCGAAGCGCGCGCCCGGCTTGGGCCGTGCCAGTGCCGCCAGCTCCCGCCAGTGGACGCCCTCGAAGCGCGCGTCGAAGCGCGACCAGCGCGTGACGCAGTGGATGTCCTGGACGTTCGACGTCCGCGGCAGCTCGCCGAACCGCCGCCAGTCGAGCTCCACCTCGTGCTCCACCTCGCCGAAGACCCGGAACGTCCACGTCGAGAGATCGTCGTAGACCGGGATCGAGCCGGCGTGCAGCACGGGCCACTTGTCGGTCAGATGCTGGCCGGGCGGCAGCCGTGCCGGGTCGTAGCCGGCGGCGATCACCTGGCGCTCAGCCTTCGACCTGAACACGGCGACTACTCTAGAGAGGGATGACGACCGCCACGCCGAGCGCCGCACTGCGTCCTCGCGCGTACGTGCGCGTGCACGGGCCCGACGCCGTCGAGTACCTGAACCGGATGCTCTCGAACGACGTGCCCGAGGGCGGCTCGACCGACGCGCTGCTGCTGACCGCGAAGGCGCGCGTGATCGCGCCGGTGCTCGTCTGGCGCCGTGCCGACGACGAGGTGCTGCTGCTGACCGAGCCGGAGCTGGGCGAGGCGCTCCGGGTGCAGCTCGTGCGGATGCGGTTCGCAGCGAGATGCGAGATCGAGCCGGAGGAGCACGTCTCGACCGTCGTCTTCGCGGAGGTCGACGGCATCCCGAATCGCGACTACGGCGTGGTCGCGACCGAGCTCCTCGACGCGGAGATCCCGGCGACCGTCTCCGAGCAGGAGCTCGAGCGGCTGCGGATCGAGGCGCGCACGCCGCGCTACGGGCGCGAGATCGACGATCGCGTCCTGCCGGCCGAGGCGGGGCTCGACGAGCGTGCTGTGTCGTTCACCAAGGGCTGTTATCCCGGCCAGGAGCCGATCGCGCGGCAGCACTATCGCGGCAAGGTCAACCGCCGGCTGCGCACGCTCGAGGTCGAAGGCGATCCGCCGGCCCCCGAGACGCCCGTCGTGCACGCGGGGAAGGAGGTCGGTCGGGTCACGAGCGCGGTGCCGGGTCTCGCGCTCGCGTACGTGCGCGTGTCGGTGCCGGACGACGCGGAGCTGAGCGTCGACGGGGCCTCGGCGCGGCTACACTGAGCATCTCTCGCGCCCGTAGCTCAGGGGATAGAGCACCGGCTTGCGGAGCCGGGGGTCGCAGGTTCAAATCCTGCCGGGCGCATCGACACCGGCATCGGCGGATTGGGTCGTAGGCTTCGCGCGTGCCCCCGTACCTGACCGAGACCGAGGTCGCCGAGCTGCTGACCCCGGCGGAGGCGTTCGCCGCCGTCGAGTCGTCGCTCGCCCGGCTCGCGCGCGGCGAGGTCGACAATCCGCTCCGCCTGCAGCTGCCGATCGAGGACGGGCGATTCGCCGTCATGCCGTGCGTCGACCGCGGTCTCGGCTACGCGGGGCTCAAGACGTACGCCTGGACGCCGGTCGGCAGCACGTTCCTCGTCGTCCTGCTCTCGATCGAGCCGCCCGAGGTGGCCGCGATCGTCGAGGCCGCCCATCTCGGTGAGCTGCGGACCGCGGCTGCGTCGGGGGTGGCGGCGCGCCGTCTCGCGCGCCCGGGCTCGAGGACGCTCGGCCTGATCGGCTGCGGCAGGCAGGCCGCGGCGCACGTCGAGGCGCTGCGACAGGTACTGCCCACGCTCGAGCGGTCGATCGCCTACTGCCGGAACGAGCAGAGCCTCGAGGCGTTCTGCGCAGCCCACCGCTGCGAGCCGGCCGCGTCTCCGAGCGACGCCGGGGCGTGCGACATCGTGGTCACGGCGACCACCTCGGCGACCGCGGTGCTGCACGGCGAGTGGCTGACGGCCGGTGCGCTCGTCGTCTCGGTGGGCGCGAACGCCGCCGCCGCGAGAGAGCTCGACGACGCCGTCCTCGAGCGTGCGGCGTTCGTCTGCACCGACTCGAGGCCACAGGCGATGCACGAGGCGGGCGACGTGATCGCGGGCGTGGAGCGGGGTCTGTTCGACGCGAGCGCGCTCCACGAGCTGCAGGAGGTGGTCGCCGGCACCGTGACCGGACGGAAGACGGCCGGCGACGTCGTCGTCTTCAAGTCGAACGGCCTCGCCGCCTGGGATCTCGCCGCTGCGGCCCGCGTCGTCGAGCTCGCGCGGGCGCGTTGATCAGCGGTCGCGCAGCGTGGCGGAGACGACGTCCTCGCCGATCGCGCGGACGACGTCCGGGCGCTCGAACAGACGCGAGACCTGCGACGGAGTGCACCGGTTCGTCACGTAATGATCCTCGACGATCTCGGCCAGCGGCCGACCGCGATGGTGCTCGCGGATCACGTAGTGGGCGATGCGATCCTCGCTCTGCGTCCGTCCCCGCAGCAGCGCGATCGCTTCCCCGATCGTCTCCCTGAGGCCCATCCTGCTTCGAGTGTATCGCCCGGTGTGCGCCTCTCCGCTACGGGTGTCGGCCCTGTGCGGGCCACTCGAGGTTTGCGTCGGGGATCGGATCCCCGTGCGGATCATGGGTCGGGAAGCCGAGCGCCCGGTCGATCCGGACCTCGAGCTCCTCGGAGATCACGTGCTCGAGGCGGTCGGCCTCGTCGTGCACGTCGTCGACGTGCACCCCGAGCGTCTCGGCCAGATAGAGCTCGATCAGGCGGTGGTGACGGATCACCTCCAGCGCGACCCGCTCTCCCGCCTCGGTGAGCCGCGCGCCGCGATACTTCTCGTGCTCGAGCAGGTCGAGTGCGGCGAGCTTCTTCACCATCGCCGAGGCCGATGCCGGCGACACCGACTGGTCGCGCGCGATCGCGCCGATCGCCACCCGGCCGCCGGCCGACTGGAGCTTGTAGACACTCTTCAGGTAGTCCTGGATCGACTCGGAGAGCGGGGCGCGCGTCATCGACGTCAGGGTAACGTGGCGCGGATGCCGATTCAGGTGGGACACAGCGCCGATCCCGACGACGCGTTCATGGTCTGGGCGCTCGAGGAGGAGCGGATCGACACCCGCGGGCTCGAGCTCGCACCCGTCGCCTCCGACATCCAGACGCTGAACGAGTGGGCGCTCGAGGGCCGCCTCGAGGTGACCGCGCTGTCGATGGGGGCCTATCCCGCAGTCGCCGACCGCTACGCCCTCCTCCCGCACGGAGCATCGATGGGCTTCGGCTACGGCCCGATCGTCGTCTGCTGCGACGACGTCGATCGGGACGAGCTCCGTCGGCTCGAGATTGCGATTCCCGGCCGGCTCACGACCGCCTACCTTGCGCTCCGGCTCGCGCTCGGGGAGGGCCTGAACGTGCGCGAGCTTCCGTTCGACCGCATCCTGGACGAGGTCGTATCCGGTCGTGCCGCCGCCGGGCTCCTGATCCACGAGGGTCAGCTCACGTACGCCGACGCGGGCCTGCGCGTTGCGCTCGATCTCGCCGCCCTCGTCGCCCAGCTCAGCCTGCAGCTCGATGCGATCC
>JBOGZX010000539.1:0-4250 GCA_050697615.1 Gaiellaceae bacterium | reverse complement strand
CCGGCAGCCCGGCCATCGCCTCGAAGATGCCCTCGAAGTCGGACTGCTGGAACGGCAGCAGCCTGTCGAGCGCCGCCCTGCGGCCGGACTCCGAGTCGGCGAGGATCATCTCCTGCACTACCGGCAGGCGCTCCGACCCGAAGAACATGTGCTCGGTGCGGCAGAGTCCGATCCCCTGCGCGCCGAACTCGCGCGCGCGCGCCGCGTCGTCCGGGTTGTCGGCGTTCGCGCGCACGTCGAGGCGGCGGAGCTCGTCGGCCCAGGTCAGGATCGTCTCGAGGTCCTCGTTGATCTGCGGCGGCACGAGCGGCACCTCGCCGACGAACACGCGCCCGGTGCCGCCGTCGATCGTGATCACGTCCCCCTCGCGGAGCGCCCGGTCGCCGATCGTCGCCGTGCCGTCGCCGAGCGCGAGGTCCTCGCAGCCCGCGACGCAGGGCTTGCCCATCCCGCGGGCGACGACGGCCGCGTGCGAGGTCATGCCGCCGTGCACGGTGAGAACGCCTTCGGCGGCGATCATGCCGTGGATGTCGTCCGGTGTCGTCTCCCAGCGCACGAGGATCACCGGGCCGTCCTTTGCACGCTCGACGGCCGTGTCGGCGTCGAAGACGATGCCGCCGCTCGCGGCGCCGGGCGACGCGTTGAGCCCCTTCGCCGCCACGTCGAGCGCGGCCCGCGGGTCGATCATCGGGTGCAGGAGCTGGTCGAGCTGCGCCGGGTCGATGCGCCCCACTGCCTCCTCGCGCGTGATCAACCCCTCGTCGACCATCGAGACCGCGGCCTTCAGAGCCGCAGCCGCCGTGCGCTTCGCCGAGCGCGTCTGCAGCAGGTAGAGCTGCTCGTCCTCGACGGTGAACTCGATGTCCTGGACGTCGCGGTAGTGCGCCTCGAGGCGCGTCATGGTCTCGACGAGCTGCTCGAAGGCCTGCGGCAGCGACTCGCGCATCGCGCGAATCGGCTGCGGCGTGCGGATTCCCGCGACCACGTCCTCCCCCTGGGCGTCGGGCAGGAACTCGCCGTAGAGCCCCTGCTCGCCGGTCGACGGGTCGCGCGTGAACGCGACGCCCGTGCCCGAGCGGTCGCCCTTGTTGCCGAAGACCATCTGGACGACGTTGACCGCGGTGCCGAGATCGTCGGCGATCCCGTGCGCGCGCCGGTACACCTGAGCGCGCGGGTTGTCCCACGACCGGAAGACGGCGCTCACGGCACGCAGCAGCTGGTCGCGCGCGGCCGGCGGAAACGCGTCGCCGGTCTCCTGCCGGTAGATGCCCGCGTAGGTCCCCACCAGCTCGCGCAGGTCGTCCGCGGCGAGCTCGGTGTCCTGCTGGGCACCGCGCTCCTGCTTCAGCGAGGAGAGTGCGCTCTCGAAGCGATGGGCGTCGATTCCCTCGACGACCTCGCCGAACATCTGGATCAGCCTGCGGTACGAGTCGAACGCGAAGCGCGCATTGCCGGTCGCCGCGGCCAGCCCTTCGGCCGCGGCGTCGTTGAGGCCGAGGTTGAGGATCGTGTCCATCATCCCAGGCATCGAGACCGCCGCGCCGGAGCGCACCGACACGAGCAGCGGGTCGTCGTGCGAGCCGAAGCGCTTCCCCGTCCGCTCCTCGAGCCGGCGGACGTGCTCGTCGATCTCCTCCTCGAGCCCGGCCGGCAGGTCGCCGCCGAGCGCTGCGCGGCAGGCGTCGGTCGTGATCGTGAACCCGGCCGGCACGGGCACGCCCAGCGACGTCATCTCCGCCAGGCCGACGCCCTTGCCGCCGAGCAGCGCACGGCCGCCGTCGGCCGGCTCGTCGAAGTCGTAGACGTACCGCGGCCCCATGTGGACCGACGATCTTACGGCCGCCGGGCGCGGCGTGAGCGGAACTCCGCGATCCACGCGAGCGACCGGAGCCCGAACCAGAACGGCGTGAACAGCCCGTAGAACAGAATCAGAGCGGCGCCGAGGGCGGTGTACCAGACGCCCCAGCGCCAGAGCGGTACCGGCGGCTTGGGTTTCACTGGAGCCTCATCCGGTGACCGCGGCCGCCCCGGCGCCGCTTCCGCGCTGCTCCACGAGCCGGATGATCCGGTGCGAGATCTCCTCGATCGACAGCTCGCTCACCTCGAGTACCGGGCAGCCGAGCCGGCGGTGCACCTGCGCCGCGTACTCGAGCTCGTCGTAGATCTCCACCAGACCGGCGTACGAGCGGTCGCCGCGCATCCACCGGATCCGCTCGCCGCGGATCTCCGACAGCCGCTGCGCGTCGATCGTCAGGCCAACCACCTTCGCCGGCGCCACCGTCATCAGCTCGGCCGGCGGCTCGATGCCCTTCACCAGCGGGACGTTCGCGGTCTTGTAGCCGAGATAGCCGAGGTAGATCGAGAGTGGCGTCTTGGAGGTGCGGGAGACGCCGACCAGCACGATGTCGGCCTCGCCGAGCCCGGAGCCGATCCCGTCGTCGTACTTGACGGCGAACTCGATCGCCGACATCCGCCGGAAGTACGCCTCGTTCAGCGGCGGCCGCGCTCCGGGCTGCATCCGCGCCGCCTGGCCCGACACCTTCGCGACGGCGTCGATGGGATGCCCCAGCAGGTCGCAGTAATGCAGCTTCGCACTCCGGCAGAGCGTCCGCATGGAGTCGCGCAGCATCGGCTCGACGAGCGTGTAGACGACGACGGCGGTACGCCCTTTCATCCGGTCCACCGCGAGCCGCAGGTCGGTGACGGTCTCGACCCGCGGGTGGCGGATCTCGGTGAACTCCTGCTCGGGGAACTGGGCCTCGAGCGCCTGCACGAGCCGCTGGGCGGTCTCGCCGGTCGAGTCCGAGATCATGTGCAGCTCGACGATCGCCACGGCCGGACGATAGTCGAGGCGTCGCCTGCATCCACCGATCCGCGCGGGCATCGCGTCCGCCTCTCAACGGATCCAGGCTTAACGTGTCGCTTATGCGGCTCTTGGGAATCGTCGGCAGTCTGAGCCGCTTGCGAGGCATCCTCCCGATCGCGACCGCGGCGCTGTCGGCCCTGGCGCTGCCCGCCGCGGCGCTGGCCTGGGGCGGCATGTATCCGACGGGAGACCAGGCGGGAACGAGCGTCGACATCCAGGTCTCCGACTCCTATCCCGTCGACCAGACCCTGCCGCAGTCCTGGGCGACGTACCTCGGGACGCTCGTCCACGGCCCCGAGATGTCGAGCCTGCACCTCGACCTGGCACCCGAGAGCGAGGTCGAGTCGGTGTGCGGGGCCCAGGCGCTTGCCTGCTACAACCCGGGCTCGCAGACGATCGAGGCCTCGCCCGACGGCCAGCTGGACGAGCCCACGGCGCACGAGATCGTCGCGCACGAGTACGGCCACCACATCGCGCGGAACCGCAGCGACGCGCCGTGGTCCGCCGAGGCCTACGGCACGAAGCGGTGGGCGTCCTACATGAACATCTGCAAGCGCACCCGCAGCGGCGAGCTGACGCCGGGCGACGAGGGCTCCTCGTACGACGAGAACCCGGGCGAGGCGTACGCCGAGGCGTACCGCGTCCTGAACCTGACGAAGCAGGGCGCGACCGACATCGACTGGGACATCGTCGACCGGAGCCTCTATCCCGACGCGACCGCGCTCGCGCTGCTCGAGCAGGACGTCACCGATCCCTGGACCGGACCGACCGTCACGCACGTGAGGGGGTCGTTCGGCTACGGCACCGTCCGCACGATCGGGCTGAAGACGACGCTGGACGGCTCGCTCATCCTGCGCCTGCACGCTCCGACGACCGCCACGATGAGCCTGGCGCTCTACTCCGGCGCCACGCTCGTCGCGCACGGAGCGACGTCGATCCGCTACCAGATCTGCGGCCAGCGGGCGCTGACGCTGAAGGTGAAGCGCACCGCGGGCTCCGGCTCGTTCACCGTCGACATCTCGAAGCCTTAGCCTGGATCCACCGATCCGCGCGCGGCGGTGCGCTCGTCTGAGCTTCGACAGGGCTGCTTCCCGTCCGGGCTCCGGCGCCTGCCTGCGGCGTCTCCATCCGACCGACGCGCTCCGCGTCGCGGTGGATCCAGGCTTCGATAGGTTCAGGGGCATGGCGGCCCCGCAGCTCGAGCGGTTCGAAGGCGCGGCGACGATCGAGAAGGTCGCGTCGCTCTGCCGCCGCCGCGGCTTCGTCTACCCGTCCTCGGACATCTACGGCGGGCTTGGCTCCTCGTACGACTATGGCCACTACGGTGTCCTACTGAAGCAGAACGTCAAGGCGGCCTGGCAGCGGGCGATGGTGCAGGAGCGCG
>JBOGZX010000538.1:0-2244 GCA_050697615.1 Gaiellaceae bacterium | reverse complement strand
GTTTCGTCGTGCTCCTCACCCATGAAGAGCAGCGGCGTGTTCAGCGAGAACAGCACGATCGCCAAGGCTACGCGGTGCGCCTCCGCGGGCAGCCGGTCACCGACCGCGCGGTTCCCGACCTGGTCGTGGTTCTGCGCGCAGACGACGAGTCGCTCCGGCCGCGGCCGCTCGAGCTCGCGGACGAGCCCCTCCATCGTCCCGAACGGCTCGTAGTACCCCTCTCGCTCGCCCGTCAGCAGCACGTGCAGCTCGTGATGGAGGTTGTCGAGCCACATCGCGTCGTGGCCCCACTCGTCGAGCGGACGGAAGTCGTCCGGCCCCATCTCGCTGATCACGAGCCCCGCCACGCGCTCGCGCAACTCTCGCAGCACGTGGACGGGCGAGTCGTCGAGCACCGCATGCACCGCGTCCAACCGCAGCCCGTCGACACGGTACTCGCGCGTCCACATCAGCGCGTTCCCGATCGCCCACTCGCGCACCCCGCGCTCGCGGTAGTCGATCGCGCTGCCCCAGAACGTCTCACGGCGGTCGGTGAAGTACGGCCCGAACGCCGCGACCTGGTCGGAGCCCGGACCGACGTGGTTGTAGACGACGTCGAGGATCACCGCGAGATCCTCGCGGTGCGCGGCGTCAACGAGTCGGGCGAGACCGGCCGGGCCTCCGTAGGCGGGATGCGGTGCCCACGTGTAGACGCCGTCGTATCCCCAGCCGCGGTCGCCGGGGAACGTCGCGACCGGCATCAGCTCGATCGCGCGCACGCCGAGCGAGCGCAGGCCGCGCAGGTGCGGGACGACGGCGTCGAACGTCCCCTCCTGCGTGAACGCGCCGACGTGCAGCTCGTAGAGGACGAGCTCGTCGAGCGGCGGCTCGGGACCCGCGGCGATCTCGAAGGCGGAGGTGTCCACGACCCGCGACGGCTCGCGCACGCCGTGAGGCTGGAACCGCGAGCAGGGATCGGGCAGGACGTGCATGCCGTCGAGCACGAACAGGTAGTCGTCGCCCGGTGCGGCGGGCGCCGTGCCCGCGAACACGCCCTGGCCGAGTGGCTCGAGCGCGTGCCCGGCGCCGTTCACGCGCACCGCGACCCGCGACGCAGCGGGCGCCCACACGCGAAACTCCGTCCCGCCCTCCGCGAGCGGAACGGCCCCGAAGGGCCGTTGCCAGACCTGAGTGGACATCGCCGCCACGGTACCCTCGCGCGGGGGCGGCAATCCTTCCCGTCCGCACCGTCGATCACGATGCCGGTGTGCTACGCGCCGAGATCGACCGCCTGTTCACGTGGGAAGACCGGCATCGCCGCGTGCTCGCCCGGCTGCTGCTCGTGCTGCTGCTCACGGCCGCGATCGACGCGGTCGGAACCGTCGCGATCTACTTCCTCGAGCGTCACGCGGCCGGCACCGACATTCGCACTCCGGGCAACGCGCTGTTCTTCACGACCGTGCAGCTGCTGACGGTCTCGTCGCAGATCCGGAACCCGCTGACGCCCGGCGGAAAGGTCGTCGACGTGCTGCTCGAGGTCTGGGCGGTGATCGTCGTCGCCGGCTCCGCCGGCGCGATCTCGAGCTTCTTCCAGTCCGCCGATCGTCAGTGAGGACGCAGCCAGAGCACCGCGAGCGGCGGCAGCGTCAGCACCGCCGAGAACGGCTGGCCGTGCCAGCTTCGCTTCTCGGCGGTCACCTCGCCGAGGTTGCCGACACCCGTGCCCCCGTAGAAGCTCGAGTCGGTGTTGAGCAACTCCTGCCAGCCGCCACCCCGCGGTAGTCCCACGCGGTACCCCTCGCGCGGCACCGGCGAGAGGTTCGCGACACAGACGAGCTGCCTCGACCGGTCCTTCGAGACGCGGGCGAACGCGAGCACGTTGTTCATCGCGTCGTTGGGCTCGATCCACATGAAGCCCTCGTGTGAGAAATCGACCTCCCACAGCGCCGGCTCGTCGCGGTAGACGGCGTTCAGGTCGCGAACGAGGTCGCGCGTCCCGGCGTGCTCGGCGTGGTCGAGCAGCCACCACGGCACCTCGTCGCCCGAGGCCCACTCCCACGGTGTCGCCAGCTCCGACCCCATGAACAGCAGCTTCTTGCCGGGGTGGGCCCACATGTACGCGTACAGGGAACGCAGGTTTGCGAGCTTCTGCCAGCGATCGCCGGTCATCTTCGAGTACAGCGAGCCCTTGCCGTGCACGACCTCGTCGTGAGAAAGCGGCAGGATGAAGTTCTCGCTGAACGCGTACATGAGGCTGAACGTGAG
>JBOGZX010000537.1:0-2707 GCA_050697615.1 Gaiellaceae bacterium | reverse complement strand
ACCTGCTGCTGCTCGTGCGAGAGGTCCTCGATTAGCTCCAGCATCGACTTGCGGCCGATCGCCTCGAAGGCGCGGGCCTCGGCCGAGGTCGACTCGTCGGGCTCGGGCTCGGGCACCTCCTCCTGCGGCTGCCACCGTTTGCCGGCGCGGAAGTGGTCCATGGCCAGGTTGTGGGCGATCCGGAACAGCCAGGCCGAGAACGGCGCCGACTGCCAGCGGAACTTCCCGATCGACTCGAGCATCTTCAGGAAGGTCTGCGTCGTCAGATCCTCGGCGTCGTGGCGATTGCCGACGCTGACGTGGAGGTAACCGTAGATCCGATCGAAGTGGATCAGGTACAGCTCCTCGAGCGCCGACCGATCGCCGCTCTGGGCGCGTTCGACGAGGCCGCGCACGCGCCTGGTCTCGCTCTCCTTCTTCTGGGTCGCCGCTTCGCTCATCAGGCGAGCCTCGTGATTCCCGCGGCGATCGTGGCCGTAACCCGACCGGCGCTCTACGCCGCGGAGCCGAAACCAACGCGGCTTTCGCGCGCGAAGCGCTTCACGTACACGACGCGCCGCAGCGAGATCGTGTAGCTGCCGTCGTCGGCCTCGAACGAGTAGGCGGAGTCGTGGTCGCCGGCAAGTGCCCGGTCGAGATCCTCGGCCGTCTGCAGCGGCACGTTGATCGACAGCACCTGCTGGCCGTCGAAGGCGATCTCGATGCGGATCCGCTCAGTCGCGCTCATCGGCCACGAACTCTGCCAGAACGCCGCCGGTCGCATCCTGGTGGACGAAGGCGACCTGCAGCCCGAACATGCCGCGGCGGGGTTTCTGGTCGATCAGCGTGACCCCGTCGGCGCGCAGCCGCTCGAGCTCGGCGGCCACATCCGCCACCTCGAACGCGACGTGGTGCAGGCCGGGTCCGCGTCCGGCCAGGAACCTGCCGACCGGGGTGTCCGGCCCGAGTGCGGCGAGCAGCTCGATGCGGCTTCCGCCGATCCGGAGCGATGCTGCCTCGACACCCTGGTCGGCCATCTGCTCGCGGTGCTCCAGCGTCGCGCCGAAGAGGGCCCGGTACGCGGCGACCGCCTGGTCGAGGTCGGCGACCGCGATCCCGACGTGATGCACGTTGCCGACCGCCACCCTAGCTCCGGGCCTGCCACTCGCGGTCGAGGAGTGCGTAGACGAGCTCGCTCTGCCACTCCCCCTTGACCAGCTCGTTCTCGACGAGGTGCGCCTCGCGGCGCATGCCGAGCTTCTCGAGCACCCGGACCGACCCGGTGTTCCGTGCCTCGCAGCGGCCGATCGCCCGATGCATCTCGAACTGCTCGAACGCGACCCGGAGGAGCTCGCGGGCGGCTTCGGTCGCATAGCCGCGGCCCTGGTGGCGCGGATCGAGGACGAAGCCGATCTCGACGGTCCTGTACGGCTCGCTCACCCAGTGGAGCGCCAGGTCGCCGACGACCTCGCCCGACTCACCGAGGACGACCGCGCCGCTCAGCCAGTCCCCCTCCCCGGCGAACGCGGAGCCGGCGATCTTCAGGTCGAGGAGCTCGCGAGACCCGGCGGCGTCGCGCGGCTCGTTGTAGAGCCAGCGCGCCACGCCGGCGTCAGCATGCATCGCGTGCAGCGCCTCGAAGTCGCCGGACTCGAACGGGCGCACCAGGAGACGCTCCGTCGTCAGCGGCCAGTCGGGCGCGAGCGGCATGCGACGCAGACTAGACGGAAGGATCGACGCCGAGCACCCGGACGACGCCGACCGCATCCGACGAGCGCGAGTCCGGCTCGACCCCCACGAACAGCTCGGCGAGCTCTTCGTGGGAGAGCGTCTCGTGCTCGAGCAGCGCCGCCGCGATCCGGTCGAGCGCCCCGCGGTGCTTCGCCAGCAGCCGCGCCGCGTCGGCGTACGCCTGATCCGTCAGCAGCGCCTGCTCGCTGTCTCGCAGCCTCTTGGTCTCCTCCGAGAGCGCGTAGTTGTCGGCGCGCAGGGTGCGCGAGGTGACCGACTCGCCCATCCCCCACTCGAACACCATCGAGCGGGCGATCTGCGTCACCTTCTCCAGGTCGTTCGCGGCTCCGTTCGTGACGCGGCCGAAGACCAGCTCCTCGGCCGCGCGACCGGCGAGTGCCATCACCATCCAGTCGAGCAGCTCCTCCCTCGTCTCGAGGTAGCGCTCCTCGTCCGGCAGGTGGAGTACGTAGCCGAGGGCGGTGCCGCGCGCGATGATCGTCGCCTTCTGCGGCGCATTGCCCACGAGATGCGACACGAGCGCATGTCCGCCTTCGTGGTAGGCGAGGATCCGCTTCTCCTTGTCGGTGACGACGCGGCGCTGCTGCAGGCCCGCCACGACGCGCTCGAGCGCGTAGTCGAAGTCGGCAGTCGAGAGCACGCTGCGCCCTGCGCGTCCGGCCGCGATCGCGGCCTCGTTGGCGATGTTCGCGAGATCGGCGCCGGTGAGCCCCGACGTCTGCCGCGCGATGCTCTCGAGGTCGATGTCCTCGGCAAGCGGCTTGCCGCGTGTGTGCACCTCGAGGATGGCGCGCCGCCCCTTCAGGTCGGGCGGCTGGATCAGCACCTGCCGGTCGAAGCGCCCCGGGCGCAGCAACGCGGGGTCGAGGTCCTGCAGGCGGTTCGACGCGCCCATGACGACCACCTGGTCGCGCGGCCCGAAGCCGTCGAGCTCGACGAGCAACTGGTTGAGCGTCTGATCCTGCTCGCGGTTGAA
>JBOGZX010000536.1:0-1815 GCA_050697615.1 Gaiellaceae bacterium | reverse complement strand
GTCTAACGACGCTCGAGACGATCCTCGACGAGCGAGCCGATGCCGTCGAGCCGGTCGAGCGCCTCGCGCACCGGCATGTGCTGGCCCACGAAGATCGGCGTGTCGCGCTCGGTGTAGCGCGAGGCCTCCGAATGTCGCAGGCGCAGCATCAGGTGCATGAAGTCCGAGGGGGCGTCGCACTCGAACGCCGTCATGAACTCCTGGTCGTCGATTCCGAAGGAGTACGACGTGTGGTTGTGGATCGTCGGGAACTCGTCGCGCCCGATCCGGATGTGCTCGTCCATCGCGCGCTGCCGGTCGCCGTCCGGGAGCTCATACCACGGCCGAACCTTCACGAACGGATAGACCACCAGGTACGGCGAGTCCTTCGGGGTCAGCCTGCGCGCACGGCGGGCGGACGTGTACTCCGACGCCTTCGTCGTCGCGAGGTACGAGAACGGCGTCTCGAGCCAGCCGGCGAGCGGCGTCCCGTTGAGCGCCGCGCCCAGCTCCCCGAGATCCTCGTAGCGCTGCGTGATCTTCCAGAGGAAGAAGTCCGTGTCGGGCCGCACCCCGGCCGTCGTGTACGCGCGCAGCGCATCGAAGCGGGGCGCGAAGTCGTCGATCACGTCGGCGAACGCATCCTTGGCCGCCGCGCGCTCCTCGACCGGCAGCCGCCGCCAGGCGGGGTCGACGCGGAAGAACGTGTAGGCGATGTACTGGCCTTCCACGGTGCGGATTCTAGCGGTGGGCGCAGCCCTGCCCGGCGGCGCTCCTCACCGCCTGACGGCTCGACTTCGGCGAGCCGTCTGCGTAGCGGACGCCGCTCTGCAGGCCCTCGAGCCGCGGCTCGTCGGAGACGTGGAACAGGAGCAGCATGCGCACGTTCGGCTGGCAGGCGGCCAGTTCGATCGCCTTGACGTAGTAGCGGGCCTGCGTCTGCTCGTCGACCGTGCGGACGACCTCGCGTCCGGTGTAGAGGTGTGCTTTCGCGGCGGGGATCGTCGTCTCGACGCCGTACTCGCCGTACACGATCGGCAGCTTCGATCCCGCCTGCCCCGTGCCGTCGAACGCGTGACCGAGCAGCGACACGAGCTTTCCGTAGTCGGCGATCCCGATCGACGTCGTCCGGGGATGGGTGAGCGTCGGCGGCACCCGGGACGACTCCCCGTAAGGATGGATCGAGAACGCATCCATCAGCGGCTTCGTGCGGCCGCTCGCGCGGTAGGCCGCGCCCAGGTCGGCGATGAAACGCGTGGGCGAGTGCGTCGCGCGGGCGGCGGTCGGGTCGTCGCCGCCGTGCGGCGCCAGTGCGCCTCCCACGACCGTGAGCCCCGAGTCGACCGCCTTCAGTGCATCGTAGGTCTGCGCGAGCAGCTTCTCGTACGCCGGCGCCGCGGCGTCGTCGCCGGTCGGGCCGAACTGCGGCAGCCAGAACAGGTTGAGGTTCGGCTCGTTGCCGACGATCACCTCGTGTACGTCGGGCAGCGCACGGGCGAGACCCGCGGCATACGAGGCGAACGCGGTCCGTGTGGGCGCGTCGAGCGGCGTCGAGGAGCTCATCTGGTAGACAGAGAGCAGAGGCTGCACGCCGCCGGCGACGGCGGCGCGCACCGCTCGGCGAAGCGGCGGCAGGTCGGCGGCGGCGGCCGAGCCCTGCTTCCACACGGCGCTCAGGTCGACCGCCCGGAAGCCGCTGTCGGTGGCCAGCCGCATCTGCCGGCCGGGATCCGGCGCCCACTTCGCCGCGTCGTCGACTGCGCCGACGACGAAGCGCGGCTGCGCGCGGCCCGAGCCGCCGCAGGCGGCAAGCGCCGGCACGCAGCCGACCAGCAC
>JBOGZX010000535.1:0-2068 GCA_050697615.1 Gaiellaceae bacterium | reverse complement strand
TTCTGTCAGCGACTTGTAGCCCTCACCGCCGATGGCCGAGATGTGGACGAACACGACCGCCTCCCCGTTGCCACGCTCTATTAAGCCGTAACCCTACTCGTTCGATAACCACTTGACCGTGCCTTCAGCCAAAACCAACGACTCCTTCTGTGATGACCACAAGCCCGCCGGCGTTCGGCGGAGCGCGCGCAACAGTAGCAGCGAACGCGACGAGATTCAGCCCGGATACCCGAGCTCGCCGCGGCGGTATCGCGCGCAGCGCACGGCGTTCTCGAGCAGGCAGGCGATCGTCATCGGGCCGACGCCGCCCGGCACGGGCGTCATCGCGGAGGCGACCTCGGCGGCTCCGGGGTCGACGTCGCCCACGAGCCCGGCGTCGGTGCGGTTCATCCCCACGTCGACGACGACGGCGCCGGACTTGACCATGTCGGCGCCGACGAGCGCGGCGATGCCCACGGCGACGACGAGCACGTCGGCGTCGAGCGTATGGCGCGGCAGGTCGCGCGTGTGGGAGTGACAGAGCGTCACCGTCGCGTTCGCCTGCTGCAGCAGATGCGACATCGGCTTGCCGACGATGTCGCTGCGTCCGACGACGACGGCGCGCGCGCCGTCGAGCGCGACACGGTGCTCGGCGAGCAGCGCCATCACCCCGCGCGGCGTCGCGGAAACGACCGCCGGGCGCCCGAGGTACAGCTCCCCCGCGTTCATCGGATGGAAGCCGTCGACGTCCTTCTCCGGGCGGACCGCCCGGATCACCTTCTCCTCGTCGATGTGCGGCGGAAGCGGCAGCTGCACGAGCACCGCGTCGACGCCGTCCGACTGGTTCATCCCGGCGAGCGTCGCGAGCAGCTCGTCCTCCGAAGTCTCGGCCGGCAGGCGCAGGTCGGTGGCGTCGAATCCCGCCTCCGTCGCCGCCGCGTGCTTCAGCCGAATGTACGTCTCGGACGCGGGATCGTTCCCGACGAGGATGGTGACGAGGCCGACGTGCCCGAGTCGCGCGACCTCCCCGGCGACCTCCGCCCGGATGCGCGCGGCGAGCGGACGGCCTTTCATCGGAATCGCTCCCATGCACCGCGAGTCTAGGTCGTCACGATCTAGGCTCTTCACGTGCGCTGGCCCCGGAGAAACGACACCGCCTCGATCGATGCGCGACGCGCGGCGATGGGGCTCGGCGAGAGCCTCGTCACGTCCGTCGACCTCGAGCCGTTCGCCGCGGCCGCCGAGTCGCTCGTGGGGGTCGCCGTGATCCCCGTGTCGGCGGCGCCCGTCGAGATCGACCTCGGCCGGTACGAGCTCTCCGACGACGGGGACGTCCTGGAGACGGGACGCGGCGCCGAGACCGTGCACGTCCCGCTCGCACACAGCGAGGGCGGCCTCACCGCGTCGCTGACCCGCGGGGCGCTCGCGGCCGGCCCGGTGCGCACCCACGTGCTGTACGACCGGATCACGCGCGCGTCCTGCTTCGTCTGCGCGGACGCGGCGGAAGCGATCGCGCTCGCCCGCTGGATCGAGGACGAGCTGCCGGCGATGCAGGAGTGGCTCGCGTCGTCGGACGACGCCTCGCTCTCGCGCCGCGCACGCCTGCGCGAGGTGAAGACGCACGTCGTCGGGCCGATGTGCCACGTGCTCTGGCGCTGGACGACCGGCGACGCGATCGGGCCGAACATGATGACGCGGAACTCCTACGTGCTGAACATGGCGTTCGTGAAGCCCGGCGCGCCGGTCGAGATCGAGCGCGTCGTGCTCGAGGCGAACATGGGGGGCGACAAGAAGCCGTCGTACGAGTTCTTCCAGTCCGGCCACGGCAAGACCGTGATCGCCGAGACGACGCTCACGGATGAGGCGATGCGCCGCGTGCTCCGCAGCACCGCCGAGGATCTCGAGGCGCTCGCGTGGGCCGGTACCCACGGTGCGGTCGCGTCCGGCATGCAGTCGGTCGCCTTCACGCCCGCATCCGCGATCGCCGCGATCTTCGCCGCCACGGGCCAGGACCTCGGCATGGTCGGGACGAGCTCGATGGCGCACGGTACCGAGCGGCGCATCGAGGGCGGACTGCACGCCGCCATCC
>JBOGZX010000534.1:0-3405 GCA_050697615.1 Gaiellaceae bacterium | reverse complement strand
GCTTCGCGCCGCGGCCGCACACGCCGGGCGCTGGCAGGGCGCCGCGCTGCTCGAGCTGCTCGCCGCCGCGCTCTTCCCGCTCGCAGTCGCCGGGATCGTCCACCTCGTCCGCCGCCGCGGAGCCACGCTCGCCCATCTCGGCGCGATCCTCGGCGGCCTCGGCACGCTCGGCATGACCGCGATCGGCCTGCGCCATCTGGTCATCTACGGGCTCACCGCCGCCGACGAGGCGACCGCCCTGCGTGTCCTCGACCGGCTCGACAACCATGCCGGCGCGATCGCGATGCCGCTGATGATCGCCGGCCCGCTCGCGTGGCTCGTGCTCAGCGGAGCCGCGGCTCGCGCCGGGCTCGTCCCGCGCTGGGTCGTCGCCGGCGCGGTCCTCTTCATGGTCAGCGACAGCCTTCCGATCCCCGCCGCCGAGGAGATCCAGGGCGTGATCGGCATCGTCACGTTCGGAGCGATCGCCGTCCGGATGCTTCAGCTCGGAGACGACGAGTGGGAGACGCCGACGCTCGGGGCGCGCACCGCTCCGGCACGAACCGGCGAGCTGATCGCGCCCGCCGGGGCGTGAGAGGAGGTCGCGCCGCGCCGCCGAAGGGGCTGCAGCTGCGGCCCCCTCGGCGCGACTCAGCCGTTGCAGCATCTTCCGTTCCATGACGAGCGACGACGCCTCGAGCGCATGGCGGAGCGTGTGCTTGACGTCCTGTGCTCCGATCCGAGTGCGTCGCGGGAGCTCGACGAGCTCGGCCGCGGCGAGCGCCTCGCCGTGGCATCCCTCTGCGAGCGGCACGGCCGCTGCGGCGGTGTCGTAGCCGGCGCTTGACTGGACCTCGCCCGAGCCCTCGAGCTCCTCGAAGCGAGCGAGCGGGCCGCGCGCCGCTGCGTCACACGGCGAGACCCACCCGCGCGGCTCGACTCCAACTCGGGGCGGTCTTTAGACTGCTGCGATCAGTGCTTCGACGGATCACACGGTTCCGACGCCGGCCGAGGTGTGGTCGACCGGTGACTACGCAGACGTGTGCGACCGGATGATTCCCGAACTCGGCGCGCGCCTGGTCGAGCTCGCGGACGTCCAGCGCGGTGACGAGGTGCTCGACGTCGCGGCTGGAACAGGGAATGCTGCCCTGCCCGCCGCGAAGGCGGGCGCCGCCGTCACAGCACTGGACATCACGCCGTCGCTGCTGGAGATCGGCTCCCGACGCGCGAAGGCGGCCGGCCTCCGGGTCGAGTGGGTAGCCGGCGACGCCCACGCGCTGCCGTTTGCCGCCGGTAGTTTCGATCGGGTGTTGTCGTGCGTCGGAGTGCAGTTCTGCGCCGACCACGACACCGTCGCCTCCGAGCTCGCCCGCGTCTGCCGCCCCGGCGGCTGCATCGCCCTGATCGCCTGGACACGAGAGGGGTTCATCGGCCAGATCCTCGCCTCAGTCGCCAAGGCGACCGGCGGCTCCGGCGCGCAGCGATCACCGCTCGACTGGGGTTCCGAGGACAAGGTGACGGAACTGTTCCGCGAGCACGCCGCAGACATGGCCACGCACCGCGAGCACGTCGAGATGCGCGCCGACTCAGCGGAAGGCTGGGTCGACTACATGGCCATGGCCTACGGGCCGCTGGCCCGCGCGCGAACCGCGCTCGACGGGAGAGGAGGCTGGGAGCCGGTACGCGCACGACTCGTCGAGATCGCCGACGCCCACGCCGACGGCGGCGCCGCGGCATTCGCCGCTCGGGCCGAATACCTCACCACTCTGCTCCGCCGTTAGCGGCGACGGCGAGCGCGCTCCCCCCAACTCCCGAGGAGGTGTGTACGGGAAGGCGTGAGACCGAGCCCTCGATGCCTGGGTCATGGCGTCGTTCAGCACGACCACGAGCTCCAGGACGCGATCGAGAAGATTCTGCAGTCGACACACCTGAAGTCACCGGTTCACGGCGAGGGGGTGCTCTGCGGCAGGAAACCCCAGCGTATGCAGGGGGCCTATCAGTACTCGTCCACGTCGAACGTGGTGAGGATCAAGACCCGTCTGCCCTTCCTGTAGGCCACCGGCTGCCGGGTTGCTTCGATCCCGTCGAGGTCGGCATGCGGACCATGAGCAAGATGTCGGGGTTCGCCTCCGCGGTGCTACCGGCCGGCCGGTACGCCCTCATCGGCCTGAAACCAGAACATGACGAGTGGGCGCCCGGAAGCACTGGAAGGGATGAGCGCGATCGTCACCCTCCGCTAACCGGCGCGGCCCGCCGTCGACACAGCGGCCCCGCTCAGCAGGGCCCTCGTAGTAGCGGGGGCAGTACTTGGACAGACATCTGCGACTTCATTTCGCTTCAGCGAGCGGCGGCTGCTACAGGGCTGACGCACCCCTCCGACGCCGTGCATGCAGGCCGCCCCTGACGGCACACACCTTCACCGACCACGCAGAGGTCAGCCTGGATTCAGCGTCCATCATCCTCAGCGACCTCCTCGCGACCCGGTTCCGACGCCGGATCAATGAAGGCCGGGTGCTCGACGTCGTCATCGAAGTAGTGGTACCGCCGGTCGAGGAACGTCGCAGCGCAGGAAGATCGGGTGTGGACTGATGAATCTCGAGCTCCCATCCGGTCAAGATCACACCCAGCTGGATCTCACCCTGGAACTCAAGATCCCGAAGAGTCGGCTGAAGGAGATCGCTCGGCTTGTCGTCAATCTCATCGCCCGCGTCCATCAACTCCCTCATGCGGGACATCCGCTCGTCATGGGAGCCCGACCTGTCGAGTCCCTCGGCGGCGAGCCGCTTGTTCATCGCGTAGTTGACGAGCGCCTGCAGGATGTGCCAGTCGAGCCACCGGCGCGAGCGCAGCTCAGAGACGATCGCAAGGAAGCCGGGCTCGCCCCCAAGTCGCTCAAGCGCCGTCGGGATCATCGTCGGGATGCGTTCGTACCTCGCCCGGATGAGATCCAGCGCTGTCGATCTGTCGTACGTCGGGCCTTCGTCTTCCCGCCACTCCAGCTCCCTGAACCGCGAGCACCTCGCGGTCGATGATCTGGAAGATCCCGTCGAATTGCTTCGCGACGTACCTCTCGAGCTTCTTGCGCTTGCCGACGGGGAGGTTTCCCGTACAGAACGCGTAGATGGCGGCGGGCTTGCGGCCGTTCTCGAGGACCTTCTTCACGTCGGCGAGGATCTTCTTATCGACCTCGTCCTGCTGAATCGAGCAGGTGAAGACGTACAGGCCGTCGCTGACGCGGCCGAGGAACCCGCCGTGCGGGGCCGAGCTCGTCCTTTAGGACGGTGTGGAAGGTCTCGACGTCGCGCCCCTCGTCGCCGCCGGCGGATACGGGACCGGTGGCCGGGAGAATGTTCGAGGCGATCCGAGCCTGCGCGAACTGCCGACACAGCTCCTCGAAGTCGTGGTGGGCGTTGCGGGCGCCGAGGT
>JBOGZX010000533.1:0-1848 GCA_050697615.1 Gaiellaceae bacterium | reverse complement strand
GTCGACCAGATAGTCGGCTTGCTTGATCACGTCGAGATTGTGCTCGATCACCAGCACCGTGTTGCCGCCGTCGACGAGACGCTGGAGTACCTCGAGCAGCTTCTCGATGTCCGCGAAGTGCAGCCCGGTCGTCGGCTCGTCGAGGATGTAGAGCGTCTTGCCGGTCGCCACCTTCGAGAGCTCGGCGGCGAGCTTCACGCGCTGCGCCTCGCCGCCCGACAGCGTCGTCGCCGGCTGGCCGAGCTTGATGGAGTCGAGCCCGACGTCGTGGAGCGTCTGCAGCCGCCGCCGGATCTTCGGGATCTTCGCGAAGAAGGAGAGCGCCTCCTCGACCGACATCTCGAGCACGTCGGCGATCGACTTGCCCTTGAAGCGCACCTCGAGCGTCTCGCGGTTGTAGCGGGCGCCCTTGCACGTCTCGCACGGCACGTAGACGTCGGGCAGGAAGTGCATCTCGATCTTGATCTGGCCGTCGCCCTTGCAGGTCTCGCAGCGGCCGCCCTTGACGTTGAACGAGAAGCGGCCCGGCTTGTAGCCGCGCACCTTTGCGTCGGGCGTCAGCGAGTACAGCTCGCGAATGTGCGTGAACAGGTCGGTGTACGTCGCAGGGTTCGACCGCGGCGTCCGGCCGATCGGCCGCTGGTCGATCTCGATCACCTTGTCGAACGCCTCGATGCCCTCGACGCCCGCGTGCTCGCCGGGACGTACCCGCAGCTTCGAGAGGTGGTTGGCGAGCGCCTTGTAGACGATCTCGTTGACGAGCGTCGACTTCCCCGAGCCGGACACGCCGGTGACGGCCACGAACTTGCCGATCGGGAAGTCCACGTCGATCTGCTTGAGGTTGTGCTCGGCCGCGCCGAGCACGGTGAACCAGCCGCGATCGTCGACGCGGCGCTCCGGAACCGGAATCGCGCGAGTCCCGGAGAGGAACTGCCCGGTGATCGACTTCTTGTTGCGCATCACCTTGCCCGCGGTTCCCTCGGCGACGACGTGTC
The DNA here is from genome assembly GCA_050697615.1 of Gaiellaceae bacterium. Taxonomy (GTDB): domain Bacteria; phylum Actinomycetota; class Thermoleophilia; order Gaiellales; family Gaiellaceae; genus PALSA-600. Next base: position 853 of record JBOGZX010000533.1, on the reverse strand, counting down.
CGCCGTGCTCGCCCGCGCCCGGCCCCATGTCGACGAGCCAGTCGGAGCTGCGCATCATCTGCTCGTCGTGCTCCACGACGAGCACGGTGTTGCCCAGATTGCGCAGCCGCTCGAGCGTGCCGATCAGCTTGTCGTTGTCGCGCTGGTGCAGCCCGATCGACGGCTCGTCGAGGATGTAGAGCACGCCGACGAGCTGCGAGCCGATCTGCGTCGCGAGTCGCAGCCGCTGCGCCTCGCCACCCGAGAGCGTCGCGGACGCGCGGTCGAGATTCAGGTAGCCGACGCCGACGTCGTCGAGGAACGTCAGCCTCTCGCGGATCTCCTTGACGATGCGCCTGCCGATCAGCTCCTCGGTCTCGCTCAGGCCGAGCCGGTCGAGGGCCGTCAGCGCACGGCCGATCGAGAGCTTCGTGAACTCGTGGATGTTCATGCCGCCGACGGTGACGGCGAGCACCTCCGGCTTCAGGCGCGCGCCCTTGCAGACCGGGCAGGGACGGAACGACATGTACTCCTCGATCCGCTCGCGCTGCGTCGACGAGTCGGTGTCCCGGTAGCGCCGCTCCAGCGACGCGACGATCCCCTCGAAGTCGACCATGTACGAGCGCCGGCGCCCCATGCGGTTTCGGTACTGCACGTAGACCTTGTCGCCGCCCGTGCCGTGGAGGAAGTAGTCCTGCTCCTGCTCGGGCAGCTCCCGCCACGCCACGTCGGTGGGGATCTCGTAGCGGTCGGCGATCGCCTGGATCACCGACTCGTAGAAGCCGGAGCCGCCGACTGCCCCCGGCACGAGCGCGCCGTCGTCGATCGAGAGCGCGGGGTCGGGGACGAGCAGGTCGGGGTCGATCTCCTGCTG
>JBOGZX010000532.1:0-6035 GCA_050697615.1 Gaiellaceae bacterium | reverse complement strand
GGCGTAGCCGGCCGGCGTGGGGGCGGCGCCTTCGTGCGCGGCCCGGACCGCACGCGCACCCTCCACGACCACGCGGCGCAGCTCCGACGGCTCGAGCGGGATCGCTCGCCCGTCCTGACGCAGGATCCAGCGGGCGAGCAGATGCGACGACGCATACTCGGTGGTGAAGACGTCGTCGGCGACCTCGTTCCGGGCGCCGCCGTAGGCGCGCTTCACCCACCACGCGGTGTCGGGAGCGACCTCGACTTTCGCGGTGCCGACGATTGTCCCGACCTGCCAGTCCGCGCGGCCGCGGTAGTCCTCGACGTCGAACTCGGGCGGTAGGCGGAAGTCGCGCTCGCGCCGGGTCGCGAACCGGATGTCGGAGCGGATGCGCGAGACGCGGAACGTCCGGATGTCGGCGCGGTCGAGGTCGTGGCCGATCACGTACCACGAGCCGTTCTCGGGCAGCAGCGCGTAGGGATTGAGCGCGCGCTCCTCCTCGTCGTCGCGGAAGATCGACCAGTACCGGAACCTGATCGTCCGCTGCTTGGAGATCGCGCCCTCGAGCTTTCCCAGCCGCCCCTGCAACTCCGGCGTGTAGTCCGGGTCTCGCACCTCGACGCGGCCCGCCGTGCCGGTGGGCGACGCCGCGAGCGCTCCGGCGGAGCGACCGAGGGCGAGGTTCTGGAGAGCGAGTCGCAGCGGCTCCGCATAGGCGAAGCGGCCCTCGAGGAGGTAGAAGCACGTCTGCAGCGCCGCGAGCTCCTCGTCGTCCAGCTCGAGCTCCGGCAGGAAATACCGCTCGGCGCGCAGCGTGTAGAGCTCCTCGCCGGTGAACTCGTCCCGGTGGCTGTCGAGCGGCACGCCGAGCGCGACCAGCTCCGCGCGGTCGGAGTAGAAGCGGCGGGCGAATGCCTCGTCGCTCATCTCCTGGTAGCCCTCGACGTTCGACTTGATGTCGCGTGCGGTCAGCGGCCTGCGCTCCGCCATCAGGAACGCGACCAGCGAGAGCTGGCGAATCAGCTTGTCGGTGTCGTGACTCATCGGCTCAGACCGGCTCCGTCGAGCCTACGCCGGCGAGGCGAGCCTAGCCGAATCCGCGCAACCGATCGGCGCTCGGGCGTCTGCGTCGCGAGGAGACCGCGGATCCAGGTTAAGCGGCGGCTTTGGAGCGTTCGAGGTGCTGATGGCTCGGGCAGTAGTCGCGCTCGGGGAGCGGCGTCCGCTGGCAGGCCTTGCCCTTGCGCGTCGTCGCGCGGCAGCGGGCGACTCCGCCGTCGAAGGCGCCCGCCTCGATCTGCTCCTCGACGAAGCCGACGGCGGCGTCGACTCCCTGCGTAACGGCCCACGCGACCTGCGCCTGCACCGTGATCGGGAAGTAGCGGCGGATGTCGGAGAAGAGCGCGCGATCCGGCTTGGCGAAGTAGTGCGGATCGGCGGCGAGCCGCTCCATCGTGCCCTCGCAGGCAGCGAGCACCTCGCGGCGGTATTCGAGGCGCGTCTCCTGGTCGACGTACGGGTCGATCAGATCCTTGATCGAGCGGTAGATCGCTCGAGAGTACTGATACATGCACTGCTGAATATGCAGGATCCGCTCGTCCATACGTGGCCGCCGTTCTCCTTCGACTGTAGCTGAAACGCCTTTCAGAAGCGGTAAATGTGCTCCGGCACGCGTGCTCCGAGTGGGAGCCTACCTGTTGCCGATCGCTGTTACAAATGTTTTCAAATGCGCAAACATCAACCGAGCTCGAGACCTGGATTCCCGGCTACGGCCGGGACTACACATCAGCGGGCGATCTGGCGCGAGTAGGCGCCGCCGAAGCCGGCCTGCCGCGCGGTGGGGACGCCGGCGTCGGCGTCCTTCCTCGACGAGTAGATCCCGGTGAAGACGACGTAGTAGCCGGGTTGGAGGCTGGCGTAGCGGTCGGACTCGAGGACACCCACCTGCCGGAGCCCGGACCCAGCCGCCTTCGACGCGGTTGCGAGAGCGCTCTTGCGCCCGGTCGGCCGTGGGTACGAGACGAGTACGATCGTCCAGCCGTCCTCGTCACGCGGCCAGACGATCCGGCCGTTCCGGGGCGTCGCCGACGTCGCCGTCGGCTCCGGCGCCGTGGGGAGCTTGGAGGTGTCGACGGTGGCCACGCCGGCGGGTACCGCGTTCGGCTCGGAGACGGTGACCGAAGAGCCGGCGGTGAACACGGCGCTCCGGGCGTCGTCGCGGTGCACGGTCAGCGCGATCGCGACGGCGGCGCCGGCCGCCGCCACGACGAAGGTCAGCAGCGAGACCCAGAGCCAGTCGCCGGGATACCACCCGAGCCGGCGCATCCAGCGGCGTCGGAGCGCCGGAACCCGTCCGTGCAGGTCGGGCAGCGCCAGCCCGCACTCCAGGCAGTAGCGCTGGTCGGGCTCGCGCGGCGCCCCGCAGCGCGGGCACGTGCGCTCCGCCGCGGCGACTGCCGTCTCACGCTCGTCGGTCCGGGCCGCCATCCGGTCGACCGCCCGCTCAGGCGTCCGGGGCGGGCTCGATGACCGTCTCCTCCGAGACGGGGCCGTCCGGGACCGCGGGGCCGAGGTCGCGGCCGCAGTTGGGGCAGAAATGCGAGCCGCGAAGTACCGGCGCGCCGCACTCGCACCGGCGGGCCCGCCCACGGGCATTCAGCAGCTCGTCGATCTCCGCGAGGCGGGCGTCGACGCCCACGATCTCGGCTGCCCGCTCCGCGAGGAGGTCGTCGCGGAAGCTGCCGCGCCGGTACATCTCCACCAGCAGACCGCCGACGTCCCGCAGAGCGACCTCACGCGCTCTCACGAGCGCCCGGCGCTCGCGCCGCAGAACGCCCGCGTGGGGGCGACGCGGAGCGATGCCTTCCGGGTGGTCGGTACGCCGGCGACGAAGCGGCGACATGCCGGGCGAGTCTAGCGGGGCGGTGCGGTCGTCCCTCGGCGTCCGGCGGCGAACGCTCCGATGATCAGCAGGATCGCGACCACGATCAGGATCAGGCCGATGAACAGACCCGCCCACGGCAGGGCGACGGTCGCGATCAGGCCGATGATGATCAGTGCGATTCCGATTCCCAGCGAGCCGACCATACGGAAGTTGTGACCGGGAGCGCGATCGACAAACCCCTTGCCGTCGGGCGGTAGGGCTTCGATCGTCGTGCCGCGGCCTTTAACCTTGCGAGGTGAGCCGCCGGCAGTTGCTTCGGAGGAGTGCGCCCTGGGCGTGGGGTGTCGTCACCGTTCTGCTGCTCGCCTACTGGGGGATCCCCGTGAAGCACGACCTGCTCTTCCTGTGGCTCGGGCTCGGGATGGCGGCCTTCACGTGGGAGGCCTCCAGGGTCGTCCGGGACTGGCTGCCGCTGGTCGCGATCATCCTCTGTTACGACCTCCTGCGCGGGATCGCGGACGGCCTACTGCTGCCGGCCCGCGAGACGCCGCAGATCCGCGTCGAGGCGGCGCTCTTCGGGCGACCGGTGCCCACGGTCTGGCTCCAGGAGCATTTCTGGCACGGAGCGGGCGACCTGCACTGGTGGGACTACGTGGTCTGGTCCCTGCATCTGAGCCATTTCCTCGCGACCTTCATCGCGGCGGCCGCGATCTGGGTATTCGCCCGCGAGCGGTTCTCGCGCTACGCCGCGATGATCTGCACGCTGTCACTCGCCGGCTTCGCGACCTACGTGCTGTATCCGGCGGTACCGCCCTGGATGGCGGCGCAGCAGGGGAATCTCGGCGAGTCGAACAGGATGATCGCCATCGTCTGGCACCACATTCCGCTGGCCGACGGCGGAGCGGTGTTCGAGCACGGCACCGGTTATGCCAACGACGTGGCCGCGATGCCGTCGCTGCACGCGGCCTTCGCGCTCCTCTTCACCCTGTACCTCTGGCGGCTCGTGCCGCGCTGGGTGCGTCCCGTGCTCGTCGTGTATCCGCTCGCGATGTCGCTGGCGCTCGTCTATGCCGGCGAGCACTACGTCGTCGACTGCATTGCCGGCTGGATCTACGCGGCCGTGACCTTCGTCGCCGTCAACGCGATCTTCGAGCGCCGGGCGAAGCGCGCCCTCGAGGCCGAGCCGGCGCCCGAGCCGGTGCTCGCCGACTAGCGCTCGATTACGATGGCCGGGTGGACGCTTTCATCGTCGACGCTGTTCGCTCGCCGATCGGCCGCCGGCAGGGGACGCTCTCCGCGCTGCGCGGAGACGACCTCGCGGCCCAGGTCCTGAACGGGCTGATCGCGCCGCACGATCTCGATCCGGCCGAGATCGAGGACGTGCAGATGGGCTGCGTCACGCAGATCGGCGAGCAGGGCTGGAACATCGGCCGCATGGCCGTGCTCGGGGCCGGCTGGCCGGTGGAGGTGTGCGGCACGACCGTCGACAGGCAGTGCGGCTCCTCGATGCAGACGAACTTCAACGCGGCCGCGGCGATCGCGGCGGGCCAGCTCGATCTCGTCGTCTCGGCGGGGGTGGAGATGATGTCCCGCGTTCCGATGGGCTCGAACGGCGGCTCCGTGTCGGAGCGGGTCACCGACCGTCACGAGATCGTCATGCAGGGAACGTCGGCGGAGCTCCTCGCAGCGGAATGGAAGTTGTCCCGCGAGGCGCTCGACGCGTACTCGCTCGAGTCGCACCGGCGTGCGCTCGCGGCATCGGACGGCGGCAGGTTCGAGCGCGAGATCGTCCCGATCGAGCTGCCGCCGAGCGCGCCGGACGCCGACGGAAACGTTAGTAACAGTCTGTTACAAACAGGTGGGGCGGCTGTGGCCGCGCCGGCCGCCTTCGCGGTCGACGAGGCGCCGCGGCGGGAGACGTCGCCGGCGGCGCTCGCGGCGCTCGCGCCCGCGTTCGACCCGGAGGGCGTGGTCACCGCGGGGAACTCGTCGCAGATCGTCGACGGCGCTGCGGCGGTCCTGGTGGCGAGCGAGGCGGCGCTGAGCCGGCTCGGACTGCGGCCGCGGGCCCGCTTCGTGTCGTTCGGGCTCGCCGGCGTCGACCCGACGCGGATGCTGCACGGCAACCCGCAGGCGATGCGGAAGGCGCTCGACCGGGCGGGGCTGACGCTCGACGACATGAGCGTGATCGAGGTGAACGAGGCGTTCGCGTCGGTCGTGTTGCAGACCGTTTCCGACCTGCACCTCGCCGACAGGCTCGACGACCTGAACCCGAACGGCGGCGGAATCTCGCTCGGACACCCGCTCGGGGCAACCGGCGCACGCATCACCGCGACGCTGCTGAACGAGCTCGACCGACGCGACGCGCGCTACGGGCTCGCCTCCATGTGCGTCGGGTTCGGCATGGCGATCGCCGGAGTGATCGAGCGGATCTCGTAATGGCGCGCGAGGTGCGCACGATCGGGGTCGTGGGGCTCGGCGCGATGGGCTCCGGGATCGCGCAGCTCGCGATCGAGGCCGGGTTCGACACGGTCGGCCGTGAGCTCGACGCGGGGCTGGGCGGGGCGGCGCGCGATCGCATCGCGCACTTCCTGACGCGCAAGGTCGAGAAGGGCCAGCTCGAGCCCGCGGCGCGTGACGACGCGGTCGCGCGTCTACGGGTGACGACCGATCTGTCCGACCTCGCCGCCTGCGACCTCGTGATCGAGGCCGCCTTCGAGAGCCTCGCCGTCAAGCACGACCTGTTCCGCGAGCTGGACGGCGCCGTCGCCGACGACGCGATTCTCGCCACGAACACGTCCGCGCTGTCGGTGACCGAGATCGCGTCCGTGCTGCGGCGGCCCGAGCGAGCCGTCGGCATGCACTTCTTCAATCCCGCGCCGCTGATGCCGCTGGTCGAGATCATCCGCGCCGAGCGGACGGCGGACGACGTCTTCGAGAGCGCCTACGAGCTGGGCTCGAAGCTGGGCAAGACGCCGATCCGCTGCACCGACACGCCGGGCTTCGTGGTCAACCGCGTCCTGATCCCGGTGCTCAACGACTGCGTGCGCGTGCTCGACGAGACGGGCGTCACGCCCGATCACCTCGACGCGGGGATGAAGCATGGAGCGGGCTGGCCGATGGGGCCGTGCGCCCTGCTCGACCTCGTCGGCGCCGACGTGCACGTGCA
>JBOGZX010000531.1:0-2496 GCA_050697615.1 Gaiellaceae bacterium | reverse complement strand
AGGCCTTCCAGTGGGTGCGACGACCGCAGCATGCGATCACGGAGTTTCGGCGTGTGGTCCGGCCGGGCGGCAGCGTCCTGCTCGCGGTGCCGTTCGCATTCGAGTACGACCGTGCCAACTTCGAGCGGCGGTACACGGGAAACGAGCTCGTCGAGCTGCTCGACGGTTGGGATGACGTCGTACTGACCGAGAACGGCGGCCGCGGAGTTGCCTGGACCGTGCTCACCACGTCGCTCCTCAGCCATGCGGTGACGCGCATCGGGCTACCGGGGCTCGGCCGGACGGCAGGCATCGCGTACGCGCTGTTGAACCGGCTCGGCGCTGCGCTCGAGCGCGTCGACGCGCGCTATGCGGGCGGCACGGCGGCCTATCCGATGAACCTGCTCGCGACGGCACGGCGGCCGCGGTGAACGACCTGCCGGAGGTGACCGTCGTGATCCCGACGAAGGACCGTTGGCACGTGCTTTCGCGCGCCGCGCTTCGCTCGGTGCTCTCCCAGGAGGGCGTGGACCTCGAGCTGGTGGTCGTCGACGACGGATCGCGGGACGGGACGTCGGAGCGACTCGCGGCGCTCGGCGACGAACGCGTCCACGTCGTCCGGAACGAGCAGCCGCTCGGCGTCGCGAAGGCTCGCAACGCCGGGATCGGAGTCGCACGGGGAGCCTGGATCTCGTTCCTCGACGACGACGACCTGTGGTCGCCTCGCAAGCTGCGGGAACAGCTCGACGCGGCGACGGCGGCCGACGCCCTCTTCGTCTACGCGTCGGGGGCGGCGATCGACGGCGCTCACAGATTCCTCTTCAACGTCGCCGCACCCGAGCCGGAGACCATCGCCGAGCAGTTGCTCCAGTGGAACGTGATCTGGTGCGGATGCTCGAACGTGTCGGCGCGCGCCGACGTCGTGCGACGGCTCGGAGGCTTCGACGAGGAGCTGTTCCAGCTTGCCGACTGGGACCTCTGGATCAGGCTCGCTCTCAGCGGGCGTGCCGCGGCGTGCCGCGACGTCCTGGTGGCGTACACGATCCACCAGGAGAACATGCTGTTGACGCACGCACCGGACGTCTTCCCGGAGCTGGAGCGCCTGGTCGCCAAGCACGGCGCGGCCGCGACCGAACGGGGCGTCGAGATCGACCGAGCGCGGTTCGCCCGCTGGGTCGCAGGAGGCCACCGGCGCGCCGGCCGTCGCCGTCAGGCCGTTGCCGCCTATCTGGACTCCGCGCGCCGACAGCGAGACGCCGGCGCCGCATTGCGCGCGGTCGGGACGCTTTTCGGCGAGCCCGCGCTCGCCCTGGCGCGGCGCGCCGTCCGGCCCGATCGCCGCTCGTCTCTCCCGAAGCTCGCGCTTCCCGAGCCGGCGTGGCTGGGCGACTACCGTTGAGCGGCGAGCAGCACCCGCACAAGCTGCACGGCGAAGTGCCCGCTCGATCGATACGAGGGGTTGAGCCGGCCGAGGAGCATCGGGGAGCTCGTGGGGGTCACCGCCGTCTCGGCGGTCGTGTAGCCGAGCTCGAAGCCTGCGGAACGGGCCGCCGCGGCGACCCGATCGTCGGCCCGGCCGTGGGGGTAGCCGATCACCGCCGGCCGCCGACCCGCAGTCTGCTCGAGGTCGTCGAGACCGTCCCGCACGGCTGCGCCCAGACGCCCGTCGTCGAGCGTCGGCATCGGATCGTGCCGCCGTGTGTGAAAGCCGATCGTGTGCCCCGCCTCGACCAGCGTGCGGACTCCCGCGACACGAAGCCCGGAGTCCTCCGGGTCCGGCCCGGAGGACTCGAGCAGTCGTGCCGACCAGCGATCGCGCTCATCCGGCGTGAGCTGCTCGGCGGCGATGCCGAGGGGACGGATCTCCGCGGCCCGGCGAGCCAGCGGCGTGCCCCCGCCCGGAGGAGGGACGGGCGCTCCGGAGTCGAGAGCCCTCTGCAACCGTTCCCACCAGAAGCAGAACGGTGCGTCGAGGGAGCTGCCCGTCAGGAAGAACGTCGCACTGATGCCGTGCCGGCCGAGCGCGGGCAGCGCATGCTCGACGTGGGAGGGGAGGTCGTCGTCGAAGGTCACCGCCGCGGGGAACGGCTCGCCGGCCCGTCGTGCTGCGACCGCAGCCGGAAGCTCGGCGGCGGGAACCACCCGGTACCGTCGGGCCAGGTGACGGAGCTGGGTCTCGAAGAGCTCTGCCCCGTGCGGTGGGACGAGCTCGACGTCCGGCTCGCCCGAGGTCGCCGCGAGGCTGTGGTAGGCGACGGCGATGCCCGCCTTCAATCCGGTGCGTCGGAGCAGAGCCTCGACGACGGCGGCCGCCGGCTCACCTCCGACGCGGAGGAGCGGGCGGGCGGCGCGCTTGACGACTTGGCTCGCGTGCACAGGCGGCGCCACCCTAGCGTGGACGTATGACCGTCTCCAGGATCGAGCCCGCATCGATCGAGGCGGCCGGGCCGGAGTGGTCGGCGCTGCCGGCGAGCTCGATCTTCTCGACGTGGGAGTGGGCGGCGGCCTGGTGGCGCC
>JBOGZX010000530.1:0-8590 GCA_050697615.1 Gaiellaceae bacterium | reverse complement strand
ACGTGGAGCTCGTCGAGGGTGTCGGCCCGGTGCTCGAGACGCCGGTGCGCTCGGCGGCGGACCTCGAGCGCCTGGCGCTGCCCGATCCGGAGAGCGCGTACGCGCCGGTCGCCGAGGCCATTCGCATCGTGCGCGGTGAGCTCGGCGCCGAGCGCGCCGTCGTCGGGTTCTGCGGCGGGCCGTTCACGGTCGCGGGCTACCTCGTCGAAGGACGGCCGTCGCGCGAGCTCACCCGCGTCAAGGCGCTGATGTACACAGAGCCCGCTGTGTGGAACGCGCTGATGGAGCGCCTCGTCGAGTGCTTCGTCGCCTACCTCGGGGAGCAGGTGAAGGCGGGGGCCGACGTCGTGCAGCTCTTCGACTCCTGGGTCGGCGTTCTCTCGCCCGCGGACTACGACGAGTTCGTCGCGCCGTGGTCGGCGCAGATCCTCGCGAGCGTCGACGTCCCGACGATTCATTTCGGCACCGGCACGACCACGCTGCTGCCGTCGATGGCGCGGGCGGGCGGCGACGTGATCGGGCTCGACTGGCGCATCCCGCTCGACGAGGGGCGGCGCGCGGTCGGCGAGGAGCGCGGCGTCCAGGGCAACCTCGACCCCGCCGTCTTGCTCGGGCCGTGGGATCGCGTCGAGGCGGCGGCGCGCGACGTGCTGCGGCGCGGGGGCGGGCGCGGCCACCTCTTCAACCTCGGTCACGGCGTGCTTCCCGGCACGGACCCGGAGGTGCTGACGCGCCTGACCCGGCTGGTCCAGAGCGTCGCGAATACGCCGGACGCTCGGCTACCGTCCTGCACGTGAGCAACATCGCGCCGGGGCGGATCGTCGTCGACCGCGTGTCGAGGACGTTTCGCGTCCACCCGAAGGCGCAGCGGACGATCAAGGACGTCTTCGTGGCGCGCGGCCGGACGCAGGCACGAGAGGTCGAGGCGCTCCGCGGCGTCTCGGCCACGATCGAGCCGGGCGAGGCCGTGGGCCTCGTCGGCCGGAACGGCTCCGGCAAGTCGACCCTGCTGCGGATCGTCTCCGGGCTCATCAGGCCGACCTCCGGGCGGGTCGAGGCGGGCGGGAGGATCGCCTCGCTGCTCGAGCTCGGCGCCGGCTTCCACGCCGACTTCACCGGCCGCGAGAACGTCTACCTCAACGGCTCGATCCACGGCCTGTCGCGCGCCACCGTCCGCGAGGCGATGGACGAGATCGTCTCGTTCGCCGAGCTCGAGCAGTTCATCGATCTGCCGGTGCGCACGTACTCCTCCGGCATGTACATGCGCCTCGGCTTCTCGGTGGCTGCGCACATCCAGGCGGACGTGCTGCTGCTCGACGAGGTGTTAGCCGTGGGCGACGAGCAGTTCCAGCGGAAGTGCTTCGGCAAGATCGCCGAGTTCAAGAACCGGGGCGGGACGATCGTCTTCGTCTCCAACGACGCGCAGGCGGTCGAGCGGCTCTGCGAGCGCGCCGTGCTGCTGCACCGGGGCGAGGTCTCGTTCGACGGAGAGACGCAGGAGGGAATCGCCGCCTACCGGCGGCTGCTCGCCGCGGACGCGAGCCCGGACGAGGTCGAGGCGGGCCTGCGCGAGTGGGGGAGCGGCGAGGCGCGCGTGGTGTCGGCCGCGCTGGTCGATGCGACCGGAGAGGAGCGCCCGCAGTTCGCCGCGGGCGAGGAAGCGGCGATCCGCGTCGTCGTCGCGGCCGACCCGGGCGTCGCCGCGCCGCGCGTCTCGCTCGAACTGCGCGACGACGACGGCGTCGTGCTCGGAAGCGTCTCGCAGGAGACGAGCGAGCTCGGCTGGAACGGATCGGCCGGCACCCGGGAGCTGCGGTTCCACTTCGACCGGTTGCCGCTCGCCGACGGGCGCTTTCATCTTCGCTGCGCGCTCTACGACGGTGAGTCGGGCCGCCCGCTGCACATTCTCGACGATGCCGCGCGCTTCTTCGTCTTCCCGTCCGGGTCGTCGGTGGGGACCGTCTTGCTCGAGGGCGAGTGGAGCATGCAGGAACCGGCGCCGGGCGCGCCAATCCCGTCGGCGTGAGCTCGCGCGCCTGCCCCGACTGGCCCGACCTGATGGAGATCGCGCCGACCCTGCAGTTCCGGCACTACACGCTGCGCGAGGCGCAGTTGCCGGCCGAGGCGTTTGTCCACCTCGGCGGCGTCCCCTTCGACACCGTCTCGATCTGCTGCGACCTCGAAGCGCACGTCTACAACCCGGCGCACACCGACCCTGCGATCGTCGCGGCCCTGCAGGGGACGCACTGGACGAACGTCCACGACGGGCTGCACCGCGGTCACGACCGCTAGAGGCGCGGCGAGAGAATCTCGGCGAGCGGCCGCGTGTTGAGCACGTCGGCAGGGCCCGCCCGGCCGCGGCGCGCGGTCGCCACCGAGAGCCGCATGTTGTCCAGCCCGCCCACGGAATGGGCGTCGGTCGAGCAGGTGATCCGGACGCCGGCGCGGACCGCGTCGCGCACGAGCTTCGAGCTGAGGTCGATGCGGTCGGGCAGCCCGTTCGTCTCGAGCGCGGTGCCCGTCTCGGCGCACGCAGCGAAGACCGCCTCCAGGTCGACGGCGTTCGGGGGACGGTGGTTGATGATGCGGCCCTGCGGGTGGCTGATCGACCGCACAGCGGGATGACGAACCGCTTCGAGGGTGCGTTCCGTCAGCTGCTCTCGCGACTGGCGCTGCCCGGCGTGCACCGACGCCTGGACCCATTCGAGCTCGCCGAGCACGTCGTCCGGCAGGTCGAGCGAGCCGTCGGTGAGGATGTCGCACTCGCTGCCGCGGAGGATGCGAAACGGCGCGAGCAGCTCGTTGGCGGCCGCGATCTCCTCTCCCTGCCGGCGGACGTCGTCGGCGTCGAGCCCCGGCACCACCCGGACGTTTCGGGTGTGGTCGCAGATCGCCAGGTAGTCGTAGCCGAGCGCGCGGGCGGCCTCACCCATCTCGAGCACCGAGAACTTGCCGTCCGACCAGGTCGTGTGGACGTGCAGGTCACCGCGCACGTCGCCGGGAGAGAGCAGCTCCGGCGGTGCGCCCTCGAACGGCTCTTCGCGGAGCTCGGGTGGGACGTAGGGGCGGCCGAGCGCCCGGAAGAGGCTCTCCTCGTCGGGCGCGTCCGGCAGCTTCCCGAGCGAGGCGACGAACTCGTCGCTGCCGGTGGCGCACACGAGCTCCGTCCCGAAGCGCCCGGGTACCGCCGCGATCGCCTCGATCGGCACGCCGTCCACCGTCACGCCGAGCGCGCGGTCCGCGCTGCGCTCGAGCACGGCCACGATCTCGGGCAGCGTGGCGAAGCGGTCGAGCACCGCCGCGGGCCGGGCGGCGGCCACGACGACGGCCAGTCGCTCTGAGGAGTCGCGGTACCGGCGGGGATCGCCGGCGACCGTTCCGCCGAGCGCCTCGGCGACGGCGTCGCCGAGCTGCCAGGCCCGGTTGAGGAGCAGCCCGCGCCTCGGCGCCGGCCGCGGACGGTCGAGGGCGGCCCGGACCCGCGCCTCCGTCGCGGCGCCGATCCCGTGCACCGTGCGCAGCCTGCCCGCGGCCGCCGCGTCCCTCAGCTCGGCCGCGGTGCTCACCCCGAGCGCCTTCCCGAGGTCGACCAGCCGCTGCGGCGCGAGCCCGACGAGGCGCGCGAGCGCGACGAGCTCCGGCTGCACCTCGTCCTCGAGCTCGTCGATCTCCGCCAGCCGGCCCGTCTCGACCAGCTCGCGCAGGCGCTGCTCGATCGCCGGGCCGATCCCGCGCAGCTCGCGAACGCGGCCCGACACCACCAGGTCGGCCACGGGCGCGGGCGTCGCCCGCACGAGCTCCGCTGCGCGCCGGTAGGCCCGCACGCTGTACGTCCCCGCGCCCGCCAGGTCGAGCAGTGCCGCGAGGGTCTCGAGCCGCTCCGCGATCGCGCGGTTGTCGAGGTCACCCCGGGTCACCGCGGTAGTGTCCACGACCGATGGCGACCGTTGTCGTCCCCTTTCGCAGCAGCGATCCGAAGCGGCGCCTCGAGCCGCTGCCGGAGCGCGACCGCGCGCGCCTGGCCGCGGCGATGCTCGCCGACGTCCTCGCAGCCGTTGCCGCCGCACCAGCCGCGCGCGTGTTCGTCGTCGCGCCGGAGCTGCCGGAGCTCCCTGCCGGCATGGACGAGCCCGAGCTGGTGCCGGATCCGCGGCACGGCCAGGGTGCGGCGGTCCGCGCCGCGCTCGATGCCGCGGTCGCCGTGGGCGCGCCGGCCCCGTACCTCGTCCTGAACTCCGACCTGCCCTGCGCCACGCCGCGCGACGTGCTCGCTCTCGCGGGCGCGGTGCCGGACGGCGGTCTCGCCCTCGTCCGCGCCGCCGACGGCACCACGAACGCACTGGCGTTCTCGGACGAGCGCCTGTTCGAGCCGCTCTACGGCCCGGGCAGCGCCGAGCGGTATGCCGCCCTCGCGCCCGCTCGCCTCGTCGACGCGCCGAACCTCGTCGACGACGTCGACACGCTCGACGATCTCATGCGCCTGACATCGCGGCTCGGGGAACACACCCTGCGGCTGCTCGCCGAGCTGCGCGTGGACGCCGCGGCGTGAAGGTCGCCGTCCTGTCGGGCGGTGTCGGCGGCGCGCGCTTCCTTCGTGGGCTCGTCGGCGTGGTCGATCCGGGTGACGTTTCCATAATCGGCAACGTCGCGGACGACCTCGAGGTGCTGGGGCTCCGGATCTCGCCGGACCTCGACAGCATCCTGTACACGCTCTCCGGGCTGGCGGACGACCAGCGCGGCTGGGGGCGCGCCGCGGAGACCTGGCATGCGCTCGAGACGGTGGCCGACCTCGGCGGCGAGTCGTGGTTCCGCCTCGGCGACCGCGACATCGGCCTGCACCTCGTGCGAACGCAGCTGCTCGAACAGGGTGTTCCGCTCTCGGAGGCGACGGGGCGAATCGCGCGCGCCGTCGGCCTCGAGGCGGCGCTCCTGCCGGCGACGGACGAGCCGGTTCGCACCTTCGTGGAGACGCCGGCGGGCACCTTCCCCTTCCAGACGTGGTTCGTCGAGCGGGGCCATCGCGACGAGGTCGACGCGGTGCACTTCGCCGGGGCGCCGGAGGCGCGGCCGGGTCCAGGGGTGCTCGAGGCGCTCGCAGACGCCGACGTGATCGTGCTCGCACCGAGCAACCCGTACGTCTCGATCGGGCCGATCCTGGCGGTCGACGAGATCCGGGCGGCGCTCGAGCGTCGTGCCGCACCGTGCGTCGCGGTCAGCCCGCTGGTGGGCGGGCGCGCGGTGAAGGGCCCGGCCGACCGTATGCTGCTCCGGCTCGCCGGCGGCACCGGACCGGTGCACGTGGCCGGCTGTTACCGGGGGCTGATCGACGTGCTCGTCGTCGACGAGTCCGACGCTCCCGCCGCGCCGATCCCGGGCCTCCGCAACACCGTCGTCACGCAGACGCTGATGACGGACCTCGGTGCGGCACGCAGGCTCGCCACGGCCGCCCTGCAGGCCGCCGGAGCGCTCCGGTGAGGGTCGCGATCCTCGGCGGCACGGGCAGCTTCGGGCGCGCACTCGCGGTCCGGATCGCGGCCGCCGGCGGCGACGACGTCGTGATCGGGTCGCGCGACGCGGAACGGGCGCGGTCGACCGCGGAGGAGCTCGGCGGCGGGCGGGTCACCGGGGTGACGAACGAGCACGCCGTGGGCGGCGCCGATCTCGCGGTGCTCGCGGTGAAGGCGGATGCCGCGCTCGCGACCGCGCGGGAGGTCGCTGCGGCGCTCGGCCGCACGCCGCTCCTGTCGGTGGCGACCGCGATCGAGTTCCGGCGCGGCGTCGGCGCGTTCCCCGACCCGGACGCGCGCAGTCTCGCCGAGCGCGTCCAGGACGTCGTCGCCGGTCCGGTCGTCGCGGGCCTGCACTCGATCGCCGCGGCGAACCTCGACGGGGCCGCCCCGGACGAGGACGCGCTGATCTGCGGCGATGACGAGCACGCGAAAGGGCTGGCCCTCGAGCTCGCCGGCAAGCTGGTCGCCGGCCGCGCCCTCGACGCCGGGCCGCTGGCGAGCGCCCGCGCGCTCGAGGGGCTGACCGCCGTGATCGTCAACCTGAACCGCCGCTACAAGGCGCACGCCGGCCTTCGCGTCACCGGCGTCTCTCGCCCGTGATCGAGCTGATTCCGGTGCGCGGCCTGCCGGAGATCCGGGAGGGCGACGATCTCGCGGCGATGATCCTCGACCTCGTCGAGTTGCGGGACCGCGACGTGGTCGTGGTGGCCCAGAAGGCGGTCTCGAAGGTCGAAGGACGTGTGGTGCGCATCGACGACTACGAGCCGTCGGCCCTTGCGATCGAGCTCGCGGGCGGAGAGCGCGACCCGCGCCAGGTCGAGGTCGTGCTGCGCGAGGCGAAGCAGATCGTGCGGGCGCGGGGGCCGCTCGTGATCGCCGAGACCCACCATGGGCTGATCTGCGCGTCTGCGGGCGTCGACCACTCGAACGCGCCGGAGCCGGGGACGCTCGTCTTGCTGCCGCTCGATCCCGACGGGAGCGCACGCGCGCTGCGCGATCGGACCCTCGAGCTGAGCGAGCGGACGGTGGGCGTGATCGTCACGGATTCGTTCGGCCGGCCGTTCCGGCAGGGGACGACGGACGTCGCGATCGGTGTTGCCGGCATTCCGCCGATGCTCGACCTGCGCGGGACGCGCGACCGGATCGGCTACGAGCTGCGGTCGAGCCGCGTCGCGATCGCGGACGAGATCGCGGGGGCGGCGGACATCGCGCGCGGCAAGGCGGACGGCGTCCCGGTGGTCGTCGTCCGCGGCCTCGCGCTCGAGGGCGACGGGACGGCGCGGGAGATTCCGATCGAGCCGGCGTGCGACCTGTTCCGCTCCAAGGAGACGGGCTGGTAATCCGCTCGGGCATCACTACACTCGCCGTATGGCGCTCGCCGTCACCCCGGGCCGCGAACCGGACGAGAGCGACCTCGACCGGAAGCTCGCGAACGTCCTCACCGTTGCGATCGCGCTGATCGCGGTCGCTTTCGTGGTCTGGCTCGTCTGGGTTTATCTGCTCTGAGCGGGTCTTTCGGCTTTACAGTTTCCTGACCTGTTCTCTGCAGGAACAACAGATCGACGCTAACGTGCTGCAACTCGTCGGCGGGCGGAACGCCCAGGCGCCTGCCGGTGACACCCCCAAAGCCGAACTCAGCACCTCGGGCCAGGAGGACCTTCCATCTCATGCATCTCTCTCAGCCGCTGAGAAAGCTCAGCGCGGCAACAGCGATCGTCGCGGTCGCCGTCGTGCTCGCCGCCGCCGCCGGGGCGCACGCCTCGCACGCGGTGCGGCCGGCCGGAGACCCGGCGTCGGTTTCCGCTCTTCGCAGCCTCGCTGACCACTACCGCGGCCTGACGTGGGACTACCAGCGAGCCCGGCACGCGAAGCCGACGCCGACCTCGTTCAGCTACCGGCGTGCGACGGACCGCGCCTACCGGCGCTGGACGGTCGCGACCTGGACCCGGCGTGCCTACGCCGCCCGCAGCCGCGCACTCGCCTCGATCCATCGCAAGCTCGCGATCGCGGTGCCGAGGCCGCCGGGCCTGCGCGCCTCGCGCTACGCGAGCCTCAGGTACAGCCGCCGGCTGGCGCTGCGCCTGCGCAGGATCTATCCCGGCAACGTCACCCGTGCGTTCGCGGACGCACGCCGGAAGACCGACCGTGCGACCCTGCGGCTCTGGCAGGACCGGGGCGCCCGGGCCGTGCTGGCGGTGGCCCTGCACGCGAAGCGGCGCCCCCGTGTCCAACCCTGGCTGGCGGACGCACTGCGCTGCATCCACGGCTACGAGGGAGACTGGACCGCCAACACCGGCAACGGGTACTACGGCGGGCTGCAGATGGACGGTAGCTTCATGGACCAGTACGGGTCGGACTTCGAGCGACGCTGGGGAACCGCCGACAACTGGCCCGCGTGGGCGCAGATCGAGGCGTCCGCGCGCGCGTACCGCTCGGGCCGCGGCTTCTGGCCGTGGCCGAACACCGCCCGCGCCTGCGGACTGCTCTGACCGCGGGGGTCGCCCGGGTCAGGCGGCGAACTCGTCGGCGACCGTGAGCGCGTCGTCGAGGATCTCGAGCGCCTCGTCGAGCTCCTCGCGCGTGATCGTCAGCGGTGGGCAGCACATGACGACGTTCCAGTGGGTCATCAGGTAGAGGCCGCGCCCGAGGGCGCGCTTCGAGACCGCGCCCATCGGCTTGGCGTCCTCGCCGGAGCCGTTGAACGGTACGAGCGGCTCCCGCGTGGTGCGGTTCTTGACGAGTTCGAGCCCCCAGAAGCAGCCGAGGCCGCGCACGTCGCCGACCGACGGGTGTTTCTCCTGGAGCTTGCGCAGCTCGCTCTCGAAGAGCGGGCCTATCTCCGCGGCGTGCTCGACGATGCCCTCCTCGCGGAACGCCTCGATCGAAGCGACGCCGACCGCGCACGCGAGGGGATGGCCGCTGTAGGTCAGGCCGCCGGCGAAGAAGCGCGGGCGGATCCAGTCGGCGAGCTGCGGCCGCACGACCATCGCCCCGAGCGGCACGTACCCGGAGTTGATGCCCTTGGCGAGCGTGATGATGTCCGGGACGACGTCCCAGTTGTCGACGGCGAACCACTTGCC
>JBOGZX010000529.1:0-1631 GCA_050697615.1 Gaiellaceae bacterium | reverse complement strand
TGCCGACGAGGGCCGTCTCGCCGGCCCAGAGCGCGGCGCCGATGGAGAGCCCGACGACCAGCGCCGCCAGGATGACCGCGACGCCGGCGGCGCGGAGAGTCGACGAGTTGACCCGCGCGTACGTGCGGGTCTCAACGCCTTTCACCGAGCTCACCGACGTGCGCCGCAACGCTCGAAATGTAGTCGATGTCTCGTGAAGGAACGGCCCCCCATCCCCCGAAAGGGGTACGCGTGGCAACGACGGCTCGAGTCTCGGGAATGGTCGCGGACGAGCTTCCGATCGAGGAGAGCAGGCGCCTGGTCGCCACGCGAACCGGCACGATCGGCTATCCCGACGAGCACGCGATCGCGGTGGCCGAGTGCTCGCTGCAGATCGCCGATTGCCTGGCCGTCGGCGGCGACACGCGCCGGACGATCGCGCAGGGCGCGTTGCTCCACGACGTCGGGAAGCTCCACGTCGACGAGCGGATCCTCGCCAAGCCGGGCCCGCTGACGCCCGACGAGCGCCGTGAGATCAAACAGCATCCCGATGAAGGAGAGCGGATCGTGCGGACGGCAGTCGATCCGCGCGTGGCGGAGGTGGTGCGCACGCACCACGAACGCTGGGACGGCGCCGGGTACCCGCAGGGGCTGAGCGGCAAGCAGATCTCGCTGGCGGCGCGGGTCGTCGCGGTCGCCGACGCGTACCTGGCGATGTGCGAGCAGCGGCCCTACCGGGAGCGGCTGACGCAGAGCGAGGCCGTCCGCGAGCTCGAGGACTGCGCCGGCAGCCAGTTCGACCCGGTCTGCGTGAAGGCGCTCGTCAGCATCGTCGCGCCGGCCCGCGTCGCCGGCGCGTAGAGGCAGCCTCCCTACCTCAGCGCGTCGCGCACGACCGCGGCGGCGTCGGCCGCGATCATTCGATGCGTCAGGACGAGCTCGGCGGTCGAGTCGACGTCGTGCTGCTCGACGGTGCGCCGGCCCTGCAGCGTGGCGCGCGCCTTCGTCGCCGCGAGCAGGTGGATCGCGGCCCGCGGGCTCGCGCCGAGCTCGACGCCGTCGGCGGTTCGCGTATAGCGGACGATCGAGGCGATTCGCCGCGCCACCTCCGTCGGCACAACCGTCGCGTCGACCACGTCCTGCACCTGCAGCAGGCCGCCGTTCGCGAGGAACGGGAAGATGTCGCCGATCACGTCCGTGAGGATCCCGCGGTGCGGAAGCTGCAGCACCGCGAGCTCGTCCTCCTCGCTGCCGTAGCCGATCTCGATCTTCACGAGGAAGCGGTCGAGCTGCGACTCGGCGAGCGGGAAGACGCCGTTGTGCTCGTACGGGTTCTGCGTCGCGACGACGACGAAGGGCGCGTCGATCCAGTAGGTCCGCCCGCGCATCGTGACGTGCCGCTCCTGCATCGCCTCGAGGAGCGCGGCCTGCGTGAGCGCCGGCCCGCGGTTGACCTCGTCGGCCAGGAAGACGTTCGTGAACAGCGGGCCCTTCTCGAACTCGTCGGAGCCGTTCCGGCGGACGACGTGGCCGATGATCTCCGAGGCCTGCGTGTCGGGCGTGAACTGGACGCGGTGGAAGACGCCGCCGACAGCACGCGCGACCGCCCGCGCCAGCAACGTCTTCGCCGTGCCGGGCGGCCCCTCCAGGAG
>JBOGZX010000528.1:0-3162 GCA_050697615.1 Gaiellaceae bacterium | reverse complement strand
CGCGTAGTTGTTGAACATCCCGCCCGAGCTCGCGCAGGCGCCCATCGCGATCACCCACTTCGGCTCGAGCATCTGGTCGTAGATCTGGCGCAGCGGCGCGGCCATCTTGTGCGCGACGCGGCCGGAGATGATCATCAGGTCGGCCTGGCGGGGCGAGCCCCGGAACGGCTCCATCCCGAACCGTGCGATGTCGTAGCGGCTTGCGACGATCGACATCATCTCGATCGCGCAGCAGGCGAGGCCGAAGGTGTCGGGCCACATCGAGTTCGTCTGAGCCCAGGCGACCGCCTTCTCGAGCGTCGTCAGCCCGATCTTCTTCTCGAGGTCGTCGACCTCATCCTCGAAGGCGCTCGGCCCTTTCGTCGGCCAGAGCAGCCGCTCCGACTTCAGGCCCAGGTCGCGGAGGCGTTTGCCCTCTAGTGCCATTCGAGCGCTCCCTTGCGCCAGATGTAGACGTAGGCGACGAGCAGGATGATCAGGAACGTGAGGAACTCGAAGAAGCCGAACCAGCCCAGTAGGTGCAGGATCACGGCGAGTGGATAGAGAAAGACGATCTCGATGTCGAAGAGGATGAACAGCATCGCGGTGAGGTAGAAGCTGACGGTGAAGCGCTGGCGCTGCGGCGGCCCCTGCGACACGCCGGACTCGAACGGGACCGCCCGTGCGCGCACGCGCCGATGCGGCCGCTGCGCGAAGACGAAGCTCCCGATCACCATCGTTGCCGGGATCGCCAGGGCGAAGACCCCGTAGATCGCGAACGGCAACCAGTCGTTGAACAACCTACCTCCCTGGGACGTCCGGGCCGGACGCTAGCAGGATGCCCGACGGTGGCACGAACGGAACCGAAAGCCCAGGCGGAATCGGCGTTACCGCTGTCACGAAGTTACGACCTTGCCCGGGCCGGGTACACTTCGCAGCACATGGCGACGGTCGAGAACACGCAGGTCGAGAACGCCGAGCTCGAGACGGGCGCGGTGGTCGTGCTCACGGAGGGTGCGGCGGCGAAGGTCTCGCGCCTGATGGCGCAGGAGCCGGCCGGCGAGGCCGAGGTGCTCCGCATCGCGATCCAGGGGGGCGGCTGCAGCGGCTTCGAGTACGCGCTGGGCTTCGACCGGGGCGCCCAGGCGGGCGACCAGGAGCTGTCCTATCACGGTGTGCGGGTGGTCGTCGACCCCTTCTCCGCGCCGTATCTGAAGGGCTCGACGATCGACTTCCTCGAGGGCCTGCAGGAGTCGGGCTTCAAGATCGACAACCCCAACGTCGCCTCGGCGTGCGGGTGCGGTCACAGCTTCCAGGTCGAAGAGGGCGAAGCGCCCGCCGGCGAAGCAGGCTGCGGCTCCGGCTGCGGCCACGTTCACTGAGCGCGCTCCGCCGGGCCTCAACGCGGTTTCTGCACGACCGCCACGGGCTGGAGCCCGGATTCGCTGAACCTGCGGCGGCCCACATGGTCGGGCGTCACCGTCCGCGGTACGCTCGAGCGGAAGTCGAAGACCGTGAACGTGTCGCCGTCCTGTACGCGCACGAGCCGGAAGGCGGGCGGCACGGTGTCCCGGGGAAGGCTCCGTGCGGTCGTGAAGACGTCAACCTCGCTCACGCGGGCGCCGGTTCTCGGGAGATCCTCGAGCGTTCCCTGGTAGTGCTCGAGGAGAATCCGCCAGCGCGGGATGAACACGAGGATCCGCTCTCGCACCGGCGCTCCGAGCTGCGCTGAGGCTTGCCGGACGTCCGGTCGCCGCATCGAGTGAGCCTCGAAGCTGAGCACCGTGAGCGCGGCGCCGGCGAGCGCGAGGGCGACCGCTCCGACAGCGCCGACGCGTCCGGCGTGCCTGCACACGAGGCCGGCGGCCAGCACGAGTGCGAGGAGCGGCAGGAACGGGATCAGGTTCTTGTCGATGAAGTAGTCGGCGGGGCCGAGGGCGCCGGCCAAGGGCACTGCGATCGACAGGGCCGCGATCAGCCCGAAGATCTCCGCCGCACGGCGCTCGCGGGGCGTCGCCCGGCGGACGAGCAGAACGGCCGCCGCCGCGATCGTGGCGGCGATGACGAGCGCGAAGACTGCGCACACCGCGAGGACGGAGTGCGGGAGGCTTCCCTTGAACGTTGCGCCCAGGCTGAACGTCTCCGCCGTCACGCGCAGCCTCTGGGCGAGGCTGCTGGCGCCGATCCAGGACGCGTGGCCGGCCGCCGCCTGATGCCGCGCGAGCAGCAGGAGCGGTACGGACGCCAGCCCCACCGCTCCGACCCACCGCGCGAGCAGGCGGCGCGGGGCACCGAAGACGGCGAGGGCGACCGTCTCGCCGATCCAGGGGAACAGCGCGAAGTAGTGGGTCGCGATCGCCGTGATCGAGGCGGCCGCCCACAGCGCGAGCGGCCGGCCCGCGGGACTGCGGATCGCTCGAGCGCAGCACAGCACTCCCGTCGTCGAGAGCAACGTCAGCAGTGCGTACGACCGGGCCTCCTGGGAATAGAAGACGAGGTACGGGCTCGTGGCGACGAACGCGGCCGCCGCGACCCCGATCCGGTGCGATGTCAGAGTGCGGCCGGCTGCGTAGGCGACCGGAACCGTTGCAACCCCGGCGAGCGCGGAGAGCAGGCGCAGCCCTGTCTCGCCGGTGCCGAGCCCTTGTGCCCAGGTCCACGCCAGCACGTAGTAGACCGGCGGCGTCGATTCGTGCTGCGCGACGCCGTGGAGCATGTGCGTGAACGATCCGTGGATCACGTAGAGCGTCCCGCCCTCGTCGAAGTCGTAGCTCTGCAGCCCCAGCGTCGGGAGTCGCAGCAGGGCCGCCAGCACCGTGACGGCGCAGATGCCGATCCACGGGTTCCGCGGGTCGGCGACCTCCGGCGCGCCAATGCGATCGAGGCGCGGGCGGCTCAGGAGCCGGGCCGGTCCTCGATGCTCCCGCGCCGACGTCTCGTGGACGTGCGAGTCGTCTCGGCTCCGAGTGGCGGTGGTCGTCCGGCCGGAGGACACGGCACGCAGTGTGTCTGATCGTCCCGTCGGCATTCGGGCTTCAGCCGGGCGCAGATCCGCCTCGGCGGGGCGAGGCGGCAGGCCGTCACGCTCGTTAGGCTCGCCGTCGTGAGCGAGCAGCCACTTCGTGTCGCCGTCGTCGGCTCCGGTCCGGCCGGGTTCTACGCTGCCGACGCGCTGCTGAAGAG
>JBOGZX010000527.1:0-2040 GCA_050697615.1 Gaiellaceae bacterium | reverse complement strand
CTGCTGCTCGCCGCCCGACATCGTCCCCGCCTTCTGGTCGCGCCGCTCCTGCAGGCGCGGGAACAGCGTGAACACGTGATCCATGTCCTGCCGGATTCCGGCCCGGTCGTTGCGCTGGAAAGCCCCCATCTCGAGGTTCTCGACGACCGTCATGCGCGGAAAGAGCCGGCGGCCCTCCGGCGACTGCGCGATTCCGCGCTTGACGATCTGGTGCGCGGCCACCGAGGTGATGTCGCGGCCCTGGAACCGGATCGAGCCCTGACGCGGACGGTTGAGTCCGTTAATCGACCGGAGCGTCGTCGACTTGCCGGCGCCGTTCGCGCCCAGGAGCGTCACCACCTCGCCCTCGTACACCTCCAGCGAGATGCCCTTCAGGGCGTGGATCGACCCGTAGTACGTATGGACGCCGTTGAGCTCGAGGACGGGCGCACTGCCGTTGCCGTTGCCATTTTCGTTGCCGGTGCCGTTCGCGCTCACGAGAGGCCCCGGTTCTTCATGTCCTCGACGGCGGCCTTACCCAGGTAGGCCTCGATCACGCGCTCGTGCTGCTGCACTTCCTTCGGCGTGCCTTCGGCGATCTTCTCTCCGTAGTCGAGCACCGAGACGCGGTCGGAGACTCCCATCACGACCCGCATGTCATGCTCGATCATCAGCACCGTCAGCTCCTGCTCCGACTTCAGCTTCGAGACGAACTCGGTGAACTCGACCGACTCCTGCGGGTTCATCCCCGCCGTCGGCTCGTCGAGCAGGAGCAGGCTCGGCTCGGTCGCGAGTGCTCGCGCGACCTCGAGACGCCGCTGGTCGCCGTACGGCAGGTTCCGCGACACCTCCCCGGCCTTGCGGCGCAGCCCGGTGAACGCGAGCAGCTCCATCGCCCGAGCCCGCGCCTCCCGCTCCTCCCGCTTGACCCCCGGCGTGCGCAGGATCGAGCTGAAGAGGTTCGCCTTCATCCGCGCGTGCATGCCGACGAGCACGTTTTCCAGCGCCGTCATGTTCTGGAACAGCCGGATGTTCTGGAACGTACGACCCATGCCGCGCGCGGTGATGGCGTGCGGCGGCTTGCCGGTGACGTCCTCGCCGAGGAACGCAATCCGCCCGCTGGTCGGCCTGTAGACGCCCGTAAGGATGTTGAAGAACGTCGTCTTGCCGGCCCCGTTCGGCCCGATCAGCGAGATCACCTTGCCCCGCGGCACGGTGAAGCTGACGTCGTTGACCGCGACCAGACCGCCGAACTCCTTGCGGACGTCAGTCGCAACCAGGACGTCGTCCCCCGCGGCGGCGCCGTTGCCGTCGCTCATATCCGCTCCAGCCCCGGCAAAGCCGGAACCTGCGCTCCCGTGAGCTCCGTCGAGCCTACGCTCATGCCTCCGCCCCCGCGTGGGCCGTGTCGTAGAGCGGCTCGTCGTGGACGCCTTCGTGCAGCTCGGCGGCCCTGCGTCTCGACGGGATCAGGCCCTCCGGCCGGAACAACACCACGATCAGGATGATCAGACCGTAGATGCCCGAGGCGTACAACGGCACCTCGAGGTTCGGATGGTGGCTGCCGACGTGGATGTTGGCGTTGATCCAGGCGCCCGTGTTCGCGAGGCCCTCCTGGTTGAGGTACGCGAGGAACGCGCCGCCCACGATCACCCCCCAGATGTTCCCCATGCCGCCGAGGATGACCATGCAGAGAATGAACACAGAGATGTTGAAGAAGAAATCGCCGGGGAACGTCGCGCTCTTGAAGATCGCGTAGTACGCACCCGCGACGCCGCCGAAGAACGCTCCGGTCGCGTACGCCCACGTCTTCGTCCGCATCAGCGGCACACCCATCGCGGACGCGGCGATCTCGTCCTCGCGAATCGCGATCCATGCGCGCCCGAGGCGCGAGTCGCGGAGCCGGGCGCTCACGAAGATGGTGATGAGCACCATCGCCAGCGCCGTCCAGAAGAACGCGCGGTCGTCATCGGTCCCGAGCGTCAGGTACTGCGACGGCAGGTGCAGGTTCGTGTGCAGCCAGCGCCCGAAGCCTGGACCGTCGATCGGCGTGATCCCACC
>JBOGZX010000526.1:0-2054 GCA_050697615.1 Gaiellaceae bacterium | reverse complement strand
GGCGTCAGCCTCCGCAGCCTCGGCACCTGGCGGTTCCAGGGGCTGCGCGAGCCGGAGGAGCTCTTCCAGGTCGAGACGGACGGCCTGGCCTCTGACTTCCCGCCGCTGCGCGCGGCCGAGAGGGCGCTCTAGGACCGTTTCGCCTCGAGATCGAGATCAGAGCTTCGCGGCGCGCGCGTAGAGCAGGCCGGGGACTCCCCCGGCGTCGCGCTCTGCTCGATCGGCGACCAGGTCGTTGGCGGCCCGTTGATGGACCTCGACAAGTCGCTCGATGCGAAGTCCAGCTTGCGCAAGCTCGTTCACGTACATCGCGAGCGGCCGGTGGTAGGCGTACCTCGGGAGCCAGTCGACCGGACGATGCTTGCGGTAGCGGTGGTCGAGCAGGTAGTCGGAGACGATCTGGACGTGTGCATGGTACGCGGGGTGGACGATCGAGAACACGAACCAGCCTCGATCTCGCACAACGCGGGCCACAGACTGGATCGTGGGCGCGAGCTCTGGAATGTCCATCAACGCCATGTGGCAGAGGACGCCGTCGAAGCTCGCCTCGCCGAACTCCGCGAGATCCTGCGCGTTCCCTTGCACATAGGCGATCCCGCAGGGGTTGGCGGCTTCATACTCGCTCGCGTAGCGCAGCATCTCGGTCGAGACGTCCACACCCGTGACGTTCGCGCCGAGGAGGGCGAGCAGCCGCGCATCTTGACCCTGGCCGCAGGCGAGCGAGAGGACGTCCTGGCCGGCGACACCTCCCAGTAGCTCTGTGAGAACGGGATCGGCAAGACCGAGCCCATCCGGGTCGACGGCGCGGCCGTAGGCATTCGCAACCTCGTCGTACGCGGGCAGACGATCCGCCATGAACGCCTTCATATACCGCAGGCGGAGGACATTCGCTTGCGCGAGCGCCGCACCACCGCCGAGTTTTGCGCGTTTCGGCAGGCCTTCTAGATCCGGGCCGCCAGCCACGTGCGCACGGCGGCCACGAACTGCGGGTCGAGCGTGTGCGGCAGGGGGTACTCCTCGTACAGCAGCTCGCCGCCGGCCGCGAGGAGCGTGTCGCGGGCCTCGCGCGCGAACTCGACGCCGATCACCTGGTCGTACGTGCCGTGCCCGATGGCGACCGGCGGCAGCGGCCGCTCGAGATCGAGCGACCAGCCCTCTACCTGCGGGATGAACCCCGAGAACGCCACGATCGCCGCCGGTCTCGGCCGTCCGGCGCCGAGACCGAGCGCGAGCGACATCACCGCCCCCTGCGAGAAGCCGCCGAGCACGACGTGCGGGTACGGGATCGAGTCGATCCACTCCGACGCAGCACGGTACGACGCGGCGAACGTCGCCTGGTCGGGGAAGCCGACCCGTGGCACGACATACCAGTGCGCACCGCCCGGCGGCAGCGACAGCGGTCCGCGCGGGCAGTAGCCGTGCAGCCGGCGCTCCGGGTCGAGCTCGTCGAGCAGCGGGAAGAGATCGTGCTCGTCGGCGCCGCGGCCGTGCAGCAGCACGAGCGCACCCTGCGCCTCGCCGCCAGCGGGCCGCTCGCGGACGATCACGCGCGCGGGCTCGGCAGCGGCGTGAGCTTCGGCTCGACCTCCGCGCGCAGATGCTCGAACGCCGGCGGCAGGATCAGCTTCTCGCCGAGATGCTCCAGATCCTCGTCGGTCGTGAAGCCCGGCCCCAGCGACGCGACCTCGAAGAGCACGCCGCACGGCTCGCGGAAGTAGATCGAGTGGAACCAGAAGCGGTCGATCACCTGGGTGGCGCGGCCCCCTGCGGCGTTGACTCGCTCGCGCCAGCGCTCCTCGTCCTCGATCGTCGATGCCCACGCGACGTGGTGGACGGTGCCGGCGCCGGGAATGCCCGGCTCGTCGGGCGCTGCCTCGTACTCGATCCAGCCGCCGCGCGAGTCGCCGCGCGTCTCCCAACGGTTCGCGGCCGGCTCGAAGCCGAGCTCCTCGAAGAACGAGGCGGCGCGCTGCTCCGAGTCGCGCGCGTAGGCGCGGACGCCTTCGAAGCCCTGGAGCGCGAGCTTGCGCGGGATCTCTGGGTGGTCGGCGACG
>JBOGZX010000525.1:0-4638 GCA_050697615.1 Gaiellaceae bacterium | reverse complement strand
CGCCGGCACGCAGCCGACCAGCACGGCGAGCAGGCAGTAGCGGCGCAGTCGGGTGAGCAGTGTCAACGAGACCTCGCGTCTCACCTTGTCCGATCTTCTCGAGGAGATCACCGTCCACCGCGGGGCTACGCTGGCGCACGTGGCAGCCGACCGGATCGAGGAGCAGCTGAAGCGGGTTCCGACGAAGCCGGGGGTGTACCTGTTCCGGAGCGCGACCGGCGACGTGCTCTACGTCGGCAAGGCGAAGTCGCTGCGTCCGCGCGTGCGCTCCTACTTCCAGGCCGGCTCCAGCGACACGCGGCCCGGGATCCGCCACATGACCCGGCGCGTCGAGACGATCGAGACGATCGTGACGCAGACGGAGGTGGAGGCGCTCCACCTGGAGCAGAACCTCGTCAAGCGCCACCGGCCGCCGTTCAACGTGCGCCTGCGCGACGACAAGTCTTTTCCGTACATCGCCGTCACCGTCGAGGACGACTATCCGCGCGTCATGTTCACCCGCGAGCGCCACCGGCGCGGCGTGGTCTACTTCGGGCCGTACGCGAACGCCAAGAAGGTGCGCGAAACGCTCGACGTGCTCAACCGCGTCTTCCGCTACCGCCCGTGCGAGGGGCCGCAGCCCGGCAGGCACAGCGGTATTCCGTGCCTCGACTACCACATCGAGCGCTGTTACGCCCCGTGCGTGGGGTACATCTCGAAGGAGGACTACCGGGAGCTGATCGACCAGGTGATCGAGTTCCTGTCGGGCGACGACCGTCCGATCAAGCGGACGCTCGAGCGGCGGATGCGCGAGGCGGCGGCCGCGGAGCGGTTCGAGGACGCGGCCCGCTACCGGAACCGGCTGCACGCGATCGAGCGGCTCGCCGAGCGGCAGGCGGTCGAGCGCCGATCGATCGGCAACATCGACGTGATCGGGGTGGCCGTGTCCACCGAGCGGGCCGCGGTGCAGGTGTTTCCGCTGCGCGAGGGGCGGATGGTCGACCGCTACTCCTTCCACCTCGAGAACGCGGCCGGCGAGTCGCTCGACGAGGTGCTCGAGCAGTTCTGCCTGGAGTACTACGGCTCGGCTCCGTCGATCCCGCCTCAGATCATGGTGCCTGCAGGCAGCGGCGACACGACCGCGCTGCAGGAGTTCCTGTCGGAGCGGCGCGGCTCACGGGTGGAGGTGCGAGCGCCCGAGCGGGGCGAGAAGCGGCGGCTGCAGGAGCTCGCCCAGCAGAACGCCGCGCTGGCGCTCGAGTCGGAGACGTTCGCCGCCGAGACGAAGCGCGCGCGCCGGGTCGAGGCGCTGGAGGAACTGCGGGAGGCGCTCAACCTGGAGTCGCTGCCGCTCCGGATCGAGTGCTTCGACATCTCGAACATCCAGGGCCGGGAGATCGTCGGCTCGATGGTGGTGTTCGAGGATGCCGTCGCGAAGAAGTCCCACTACCGCAAGTTCGCGGTGCGCGGACTCGACGGGCAGGACGACTTCGCGGCGATGCGCGAGGTGGTCGCGCGGCGGTTCGCGCGGCTCTCGGTCGAGCCGGGCTCGGGGGAGTGGAACGAGTCGTTCGCTGCGACGCCGAACCTGGTCGTGATCGACGGCGGCAAGGGGCAGCTCTCGGCCGCGCTCGCCGCGATGCAGGAGCTCGACCTGCCGCGGGTGGCGGTGATCGCGCTCGCGAAGCGGATCGAGGAGGTGTTCGTTCCGGGGCGGTCCGAGCCGATCCTGCTGCCGGCGCACTCGTCGGGGCTGCAGCTTCTGCAGCGGATCCGCGACGAGGCGCACCGCTTCGCAGTCACGTTCCACCGGCAGCGCCGCGACACAGCCTCGCGCGCGTCGATGTTCGACCAGCTGGAGGGCGTCGGCCCCGCCCGTCGCCGCGCCCTGCTCCGCCACTTCGGCTCGGCCGACCGCGTCGCGACCGCCTCGCGGGAGGAGCTCGAGGGGGTGCCGGGCGTCCCGGCGAAGACGGCACGTCGGATCTACGAGCAGTTGCACAAGGCAGGACGGGCGTAGCCGCAGTCGCCGACGTGGGACCGGCCGCGGCGTGGCGGGTGATCCGCTCGCGCAACTTCGGTCCGTACTTCGCCGGCAACGCGGCGTCGGCCAGCGGCACGTGGTTCCAGAACCTCGCCGCGTCGATCCTCATCTTCCGGCTGACCCACTCGGCGTTCCTGCTCGGCGTCCTCAACTTCTGCCAGTTCGTGCCCGTGCTCGTGCTCTCGCCGTGGGCAGGCTCGATCGCCGACCGGCTCGACCGGAAGCGGCTGCTGCTCGTCACCCAGCTGTGGGCGACGGGGGTCAGCGCGCTGCTGGCCGGCCTCGCCTGGAGCGGTCTGGCGAGCGTGTGGGTCGTGATCGGGTGCTCGGGGGCGCTGGGAGTGACGAGCGCGTTCGCCTCCCCCAGCCAGCAGGCGCTGATCACCGCGCTCGTCGAGGTCGAGGACGTCCCGCAGGCGGTCGCGCTGAACTCGATGACGTTCAACCTCGCACGCGCCGTCGGGCCTGCGAGCGCGGCCGGCGTGATCGCCGTGCTCGGGATTCCCTGGGCGTTCGCGCTCAACTCGTGCTCGTACCTGCTGCTCGTCGCGGGGCTGCTGGCGGTGCGGCCGCGCGAGGAGCAGCGCGCCGAGCGGGCGTCGCTGCGCGAGAGCTTCGGGCTGCTGCGCGCCGACCCGCGCCTTGCGGTCGCGCTGCTGATCGTCATGGTCGCCGGCTTCGGCTCGGACCCCGTCAACACCGAGTCGCCGGCGTTCGCCCACGCGTTCGGCTACTCGGACACCTGGGCGGGGACGATCGTCGCCTTCTTCGGGGTGGGCGCGGTGGCCGCGGCGCTCCTCGTCGCAGGGAGAGTGGAGGGCTCGCGCCGGCGCATGGCGCTGACGCTCGCGGCGCTCGGCGTGGGAGTGCTCCTCTTCTCGCTCTCTCCGTGGCTGCCGCTCGGCTACGTGTTCCTCGCGCTTGCGGGCTTCGGCTACCTGACGTCGAACACGGCGGCGACGACCCGGCTGCAGCTCGGCGTCGCACCGCACCAACGCGGCCGGATCATGGCGCTCTGGTCGATCGCGTTCCTCGGCCTGCGGCCGGTGGCGAGCCTGACCGACGGCGCGATCGCCGGAGCGTTCGGCGTGCGGACGGCCGGCGTCGCGCTGGCCGTGCCCGCGCTGCTCGGCGCCGCGCTCGCGGGGTCTACGTGGAGGCGGCGTGGATGACCGCGAGGACGTGCTCGACGTTGCCGTCCCGGAGCGCGTCCGAGAGCCGGCGGTCGGAGCCGAGGCCGGAGCGTGCCTGCAGGAGCGCAGCGAGCCGCTCGTCCGACATGCCGTGCGCGCGGGCGGCGGCGATCACGCGCGGCAGCGACGGCAGGATCTCGCCGTCGCGTCCGAACTGCCAGGCCGGGAACTCGTAACCGCGCTCGGTTCGCACTCCGAGCAGCCGCCCCTCCCGCCGCGCCGACTCGACCGCGCCGGGATCTCGCCCCAGCCGCGCACTCAGCCAGTTCGTCGAGATCGATCCGCTCATGCGTACAGAGTACGGCGGCCACTACGCTTCCGCTCGTGCACCGTCTCGCCCTCGTTCTTGCCGCAGCCGTCATCCTGCCCGGCTGCGGCGGCTCGTCGTCCGGCACGCACGCATCGAGTGCGCCGCCGGTTCCCGGGCCTGCCGCCGTGGTCGGCGCCGGCGCGAAGACGATCTACCGGTCCGCGGGCTGGGCGGTCGTCGTCGACGGGTCGAGGGCCGTCGCGCTGCACCGGGCGGGCGGTGCGTGGCGTCCCGACCGGAGTGGCCGGGTAAAGGTGGAGATCCTCGGGCCGGGGCCCGGCACGAAGGCGGCCGCGACGCCGCAGGTCGCCGCCCAGCTCACGGCCCGCTCGCCGCTCGTCGAGTCGTCGCTCTGGGTCGACGGGAGGGCGCTGCTCGTCAAGGGAGGGGGAAGCCCGACGCGGGGCACGATCTACGGCGCCCCGGACTCGCCGCTCGCGCCCGGGAAGCACCTCGCGGTCGCCTACGGCCGCACCGCCACGTCCGCCACGGCCGTCGCCTGGACGTTCCGCGTGTAACTACCTGCCGGTCGCGTCCGGCTCGCTGTCCAGGAACGGGTAGCGGTAGCTCCTCGGGGGCACGAACGTCTCCTTGATCGAGCGTGGGCTGACCCAGCGGATCAGGTTCCACATCGAGCCGGCCTTGTCGTTGGTGCCCGACGCGCGGGCGCCGCCGAACGGCTGCTGCCCGACGACCGCGCCGGTTGGCTTGTCGTTGACGTAGAAGTTGCCGGCCGCGTAGCGGAGCTTCTCCTGGGCGTCGATCGCGGCTGCGCGGTCCTCCGAGAAGACGGCGCCGGTGAGACCGTAAGGCGCGCTCCGGTCGATCAGCTCCAGGGTGTCGTCCCACTTCTTCTCGTCGTAGACGTAGGTCGTGACGACGGGGCCGAAGATCTCCTCGCGCATCAGACGGAAGTCCGGGTCGCGCGTCTCGACCACCGTGGGCTCGACGAAGTAGCCGTGCGAGTCGTCGTAGCCGCCGCCGACGACGATCTCGGTCCCGGCGTGGCTCTTCGCCTCCTCGATCGCCTCGGCCTGGGTCCTGAACGACGAGCCGTCGATTACGGCCCCCATGAAGTTGCCGAAGTCGCTCACGTCGCCGACCTTGATCGT
>JBOGZX010000524.1:0-1955 GCA_050697615.1 Gaiellaceae bacterium | reverse complement strand
GCTTCTGCTCACGGCTCCTGCATACGCATCCGTTTGCGGTGGGGCTCGACCCGCGCTTCCACGAGCTGGCCGACGACCAGGCGGCGGTGCTCCGGGGGGAGGCGTTCGAGCGTGCGCTCGGCTCGTTCTGCGCCGGTCGCGATCCGGAGCGCCTGCGCCTGCTGGCGACCTACGGCGCCCAGGGACTGCGGCGGATGCTGACCGGGGTCTACGAGACGCTGCGCTCGGCCGGACGGGACCTGAAGCTCGAGCTCGGGGCATACGCAGGCGTGCCCGAGCGTCTGGACGAGCTGCAAACGGCCGCGCGGGCGCTACAAGCCGATCCCGAGGCGACTGACAGGCAAGCTGCGGCCGCGACGCTCTCGCTGACGCTCGGATCGAACCCCGAGCAGCTGCTCGACCTGTCCGAGCTCGCAGCCCAGGGCGACCGCGCCGCCGAGTTCAGGGCCGCGCGCGACCGCCTCCAGCAGGCCGCGCTCGAAGAGCTGGCGGCGCGCGACAGCGAGCTGTTGCAGGAGCTCCTCGACCTGTTCGCGGCGGAGTACGCGGCGGCCAAGCAGCGCGAGTCCGCGCTCGACTTCGAGGACCTGCAGCTGCTCGCGCGCGACTTGCTGCGCGACGGCGACGCGATCCGGGAGACCGAGCAGCTGCGGTTCCGGTCGATCATGGTCGACGAGTTCCAGGACACGAACCGCCTGCAGTGCGACGTGATCGACCTGCTGCGCGGCGGCGTGGGGGCGGGCGAGAGCTTCTTCGTGGGGGACGAGTTCCAGTCGATCTACGGGTTCCGCCACGCGGACGTGGACGTCTTCCGCGAGCGACGCCAGGCGGCCGCGCAGCGTCTGCCGCTCTCGCGCAACTACCGCTCGAGGCCCGAGGTGCTCGCGGCTGTGAACTTCCTCTTCGGCGACGAGTTCGGCGACGGCTATCAGCCGCTCGCCGCTTCGGGCGACTTCGCCGACCCCGTCTTCGGTCATCCCGTCGAGCTGCTCGTCAGCGACAAGCGCAGCTATCGCGACGCGGGCGCGGCCTGGCGGACGGGTGAGGCGCGGGCGATAGCGCGGAGGGTGCGGGAGCTCGTCGACACCGGCGCGGCCGCCCCCGGCGAGATCGTGCTGCTCTTCGCCGCGGGCACCGACGCCGAGCGCTACGAGGCCGAGCTTCGCTCCGCCGGGCTGCCGACGTACCGCGCGACCGGCCGCGGATACTTCGGCCAGCAGCAGGTGGTCGACCTGCTCTCCTACCTGAGGCTCCTGCACAATCGCTACGACGACGAGGCGCTCGCGACCGTGCTGGCCTCGCCCTTCGTCGGTGTGTCGAACGACGCGCTCGTGCTGGTCCGGCGCCACGCCGGCAAGCGACCACTCTACGCGGGCATCGAGCGCTCGCTG
Organism: Gaiellaceae bacterium; assembly: GCA_050697615.1. Classification (GTDB taxonomy): domain Bacteria; phylum Actinomycetota; class Thermoleophilia; order Gaiellales; family Gaiellaceae; genus PALSA-600. The sequence continues at coordinate 564 of JBOGZX010000524.1, read as the reverse complement.
CACGAGGCGCTCGCCGAGGACGACACGCGGCTCGTGCGCGCGTTCAAGCAGCGCTACGACCGGCTCGTCGCCGCCTCCGCGCGCCTGCCGCTCGAGCGGCTTTGCGAGGAGATCGTCTCCGCCCACGACTACGACCTCGCGGTGCTCGCGCAGTGGGACGGCAGGCGCCGGTACGCGAACCTGCGCAAGCTGATGCGGCTCGCGCGCTCGTACGAAGAGCTGCGCGGCCGCGACCTCGAAGGGTTCCTCCGCTTCATCACCGACCAGGAAGCAGCGGGCGCAACGCAGCACGAGGCCGTCTCCGAGGAAGAGGGCGCGGGTGCGGTGCGGCTCCTCACGATCCACGCGGCGAAGGGGCTCGAGTTCAAGGTCGTGATCGTCGCCGACGCGGGTCGCGATACGGGCGGCGCGCCGTCGGCCGACGAGATCCTCGTGCGCCCCGACGGCCGCTTCGGCTTCCGCGTCGTCAACCCCGTGTCCGGCAAGCGCGAGGGCGTCTTCGACTACGAGGCGGTGCGCGCCGCAGAGCAGCGCGAAGACGAGGAGGAGCGGCTGCGCCTCTAC
>JBOGZX010000523.1:0-2149 GCA_050697615.1 Gaiellaceae bacterium | reverse complement strand
TGCTCAGCCTCAACGATGCTCATCTATGTCCTTCCTCCACTGTGCTTGTGAAGGGTGGAGGTTTGAGCCAGTCCCGGCCCCGCGTTCCGGGCTCGCTCAAACTTCCACCCTCCGTGAACGGCGCGTCAGCGCCTCAGTCCCAGCTCCTTGATGAGGGCCCGATAGCCCTCCAGATCCTTCCGCTGCAGGTAGTTCAGGAACCGCCTACGGCGTCCGACGAGCTTCAGCAGTCCGCGCCGCGAGTAGTGATCGTGCTTGTGGGTGCGGAGATGCTCGGTGAGCTCGCTGATCCGCTGGCTCAGCATCGCGATCTGGACCTCGGGCGAGCCCGTGTCGGTCTCGTGCTTGCCGAATTTCTGAACGTGCTCCAGCTTCTCTTCCTTGGTGAGGGGCATCCTTCTCCTCTGGTCGATGTCACCCGGGCCCCCGCTCGCCGCGAAGGAAGAACGCGCACGGCCGAGGCCGGGTCGGGCAGTAGGGTAGCGGATTCATGCTGGATGCGAGGTTTTGCGCCGCCTGCGAGGACGCTGCGGCCCGCTGGGACGTCCCCGCGCTGGCACTCGGATTCCTCGAGCCCGGAGCGCGGCCGTACGAGCTCTTCGCCGTCGGCTGCGAGACCGACACCCGCTTTCGCATCGCCTCGATCACGAAGCCGCTGACGGCGACGCTCGCGCTGCAGCTGCTCGACCTCGACGCCTCCACCGGCGTCTGGCCGGAGGACGTGAAGATCCGCCATCTGCTCGCGCACACGAGCGGCTTCGAGTGCGAGAACGGCGACCTGGCCCGCTTCGGCGACGGCGACGACGCGCTGGCGCGGGCAGCCGCGGAGCTGACCCGTGTGCGGCGATTCCTGCCGGTCGAGCAGGTGTGGTCGTACGCGAACACCGGCTACTGGCTCGCCGGCGCGCTGTGTGCGGAGGCGGCCGGCGAGCCGTTCGAGGACGCCCTCCGGAGGCGGGTGCTGACGCCCGCCCACATGGACGCGAGCGACTTCGGCGAGCCGGACCAGCGGGGCTCCGGCCGCGGCGCGAGCGACGAGCCCTATCCGAGGGCGCGGCGGCCCTCGGGCGGCGTCGTCTCGAACGTGCGCGACCTGCTCTGCTTCGCCGAGTGGCAGCTCGGTCTCGGCTGGACCGGGGCGCTCCGCGTCCCGCACGGGAAGCCGCTGGGCGGCGTCTACGGGCTCGGCTTCGCCGGCGAGCGCGTCGGGGGGTGCGAGGTCTGGGGGCACGGGGGCTCCTACGGCGGCTTCCAGTCGGCGCTGCTGCTCGTGCCGGAGCGTGGCGCCGCGTTCGCCGGCCTCACCTCGAGCGGCAGCGGCAGGCAGGCGCTGCGCGAGATCGAGGATCTCTGGTTCGAGCGTCTGCTCGACGCGCGGCGACGCGTCGCGCTGACGATCGAGCTGCCGGTGGAGGCGCTGGAGGGCTTCTGCGGCGTCTACGCCGACGGCGAGGCGCGGGTGACGGTGACCGTGCGCGACGGCGGCCTCGGCGGCGTCTTCGTCGAGGACGACGAGCGGATCGAGGTGGCGGCGCGTCCGATCGGCCCACGCACGTTCGAGATCGCGGGCGGCGACCTCGACCGCGACCGGTTCGACTTCCCGCTGCCCGGCTTCGCCCGCTTCGGCAGCTGCCTGGCTCCGCGCCTCGAGTAGCTCCGGCAGCGCTCCGACGCCTCGGCGAGTGCGACGTAGGCCGGGTCGTTCGCGGTGAGGCCGCGCGCTGTCCCGCGGGCGACGCGGGCGAGGTCGGGCTCGATCCGGTCGACACGCCGGAGCAGCGCATCGTCGAGCGACACCGGCCCCTTGGTCGATTTTCCACCCAATTTTCTACGCCGGCCGCTTCGCCGCGCGCGTCTCCGCGACGTCGCGTGCGATCTGCTCGACGAGCTCGGCCTCGCTGCCGAAGGCGCGCTCGTCGCGGAGCCGCCGCCACAGCTCGAGCACGAGCCGCTCGCCGTAGAGGTCTCCCTCCCAGTCGAGCAGGAAGGCCTCGATCCGGCGCTCGCTCCCGCCGTAGTGCGGGTTGACGCCGATCGACACCGCGGCCCGCCGGTCGCCGGCGGCGCCCGCGTAGATCCCGAAGTCGGGTACCAGGAGGTCCGGCTCGACTCGCAGGTTCGCGGTCGGGAAGCCGAGCGTGCCGCCGCG
>JBOGZX010000522.1:0-11689 GCA_050697615.1 Gaiellaceae bacterium | reverse complement strand
GATCGCCGGCGGGCGCGACGTGGGCTTCGTCTACGCCCACGGCCGGGTGCTGAAGAAGGTCTCGAGCGACATCCTGGTCGACGAGCTCTTCCACGAGATCGACAGCTGGATCGCCGACGGGATGTTCCGTCCGAAGCGCCTGAAGATGGGTAAGCCGGCGGCTCTCGCGATGGCCGAGGCGTCGGCGATCCCGCTCGAGAACTGACCGTCCGCGGCGCGGGCGGCGCGGCGGTAGCCTGAGCGGGCAACGATGATCGCGCGCACCTCACAGCTCTTCATCCCGACGCTCCGGGACGCACCCGGCGACGCCGATGCCGAGAACCACAAGCTGCTCGTGCGGGGCGGCTACGTGCGGCAGGTCTCCGGCGGAATCTGGACGTTCCTGCCGCTCGGCTGGCGCGTCCACCGGAAGATCGAGCGGATCATTCGCGAGGAGATGGACGCGATCGGCGCGCAGGAGATGCTGATGCCGGTGCTGACGCCGTTCGAGCTCTGGCAGCAGACCGGGCGCGACTTTATCCAGGAGATCTTCCGTCTCAAGGACCGAAACGACCGCGACTACGTCCTGCCGCTGACGCACGAGGAGACGGTCACGTTCCACGCGCGCGAGCTTCAGAGCTACCGGCGGCTGCCGCAGATGCTCTACCACATCGCGATCAAGGAGCGCGACGAGCCGCGTCCGCGGGCGGGCCTGATCCGGCTGCGCGAGTTCATCATGAAGGACGCCTACTCGTTCGATCGTGACGACGAGGGGCTCGTGAGGAGCTTCGAGCTGCAGCGCGGCGCCTACCAGCGGATCTTCGAGCGCTGCGGCGTGAAGGCCTACGGCGTGGAGGCCGAGCCGGGGATGATGGGCGGCAAGGAGTCGCTCGACTTCCTCGCGCCAGCGGACGCCGGCGAGAACACGCTCGTCACCTGCGAGACCGGCGACTTCGCCGCCGATCTCGAGGTCGCGCGCACGGCCGCCCGCGCGCCGGTGTTCCCGGGGCGGCTCGATGCGCCGGCGGAGGTCGAGACGCCCGGCGTGAAGACGTGCGCGGCGCTGGCCGAGTTCCTCGCTCTGGACGTCGCGGCCACGTCGAAGGCGATGCCGGTGACGACGGACGACGGGACGGTCGTGCTGGCGTTGATCCGCGGCGACGACCGCATCGAGCCGGCCAAGCTGGACGCCGCACTCGGCCGCCCCTCGCGGCCGGCGACCGACGACGAGATCCGTGCGGCGTTCGGCGCGTCGGGCGGCTCGCTCGGGCCGGTCGGCTTCGCGGGCGAGGTCGTCGCCGACGAGACGCTCAGGGAGGGTCAGTTCGTGACGGGTGCGAATCGCGACGGGTGGCACCTGCGCGGAGTCGAGGCCGGGCGCGACTTCACAGCCCGTTTCGCCGACCTGCGGGAGTCCGCCGAGGGAGATACGTGCCCGAGCTGCGGCGGGGGCCTGAGCTTCCGGACGGCGATCGAGGTCGGCCACATCTTCAAGCTCGGAACGCGGTACTCCGAGCCGCTCGGGGCGACGTTCGTCGACGAGGACGATCGCGAGAGGCCGCTGGTGATGGGAAGCTACGGCATCGGCCTCGCGCGAGTGATGGCGGCTGCGGTCGAGCAGCGCCACGACGAGCACGGCATCCTGTGGCCGGCGTCGATCGCCCCGTACGATGTGCACGTCGTGATCGTTCGAGGGGCAGAGGAGATCGGCCTGCAGGCCGCCGAGGTGCTCGACGCCGCCGGCAAGGACGTGCTGCTCGACGACCGCGACCAGCGGCCGGGCGAGAAGTTCGCCGACGCCGACCTGATCGGCGCGCCGGTGCGGGTCACCGCGGGCAAGAAGAGCCTCGAAGACGGCGCGGTCGACGTCCGCGACCGTGTGACGGGCGAGGAGCGACGTGTGAAGGTGTCCGACTTGGGCAAGGAGGTCTGACGTGGCCAGGCGCCGCCGCTATGCATCCGAGTCGTTCGGCCCGGCGGTCGAGCGTCTGATGAACGACACCGGCATCACCTATCGCGCGCTCGCCGCGAAGACCGGGCTCTCTGCGGGCTACCTCAACCATCTCGTCCACGGCAACCGTCCGGTGCCGTCGAACGAGGTCGTCGAGACGCTCGCGGAGGCGCTGGACGTCGAGCCGGAGTACTTCCGCGAGTACCGCCTACGGGTGATCACCGAGAGGCTCGAGGAGATGCCCGAGCTCGTCGACCGGCTCTTCCGCCGCCTCAGCGCCTAACCAGTCGCCTCCCGGCGCGTCTCATCCTGTGGCTGGTGGGGTCCCGGCAAGCGACCACTGGGGGGTTAGGGGCCCCACCGAGCCTTCTGTCTCCGCCGACGCTCGCGCTCACACGTCGCGTCGGCGCATCAGCATCGCCGCGATCGCGATCGCGGCGGCGGCGTAGCCGCAGAGGAGCCCGAAGCCGGTCCAGGGCCCGAGCTGGTTGCCGGAGGTGATCGACATCACCGCCTGGCCCGCCTGCAGCGGCAGGTACGGCGACGCCGCGTTGTTCCAGCTCGACGGCAGGACGTTCATCAACGGCGGCAGCACGAACATGATTCCGGCGAAGGTCGCGATGCCGCCCGCGGTGTTGCGGACGATCGCGCCGAGACCGAGACCGAACAGCCCGACGACCGTGAGGTAGAGACCGGCCCCGACCACGGCGCGGGCAACGCCCGGATCGCCGAAGGCGAGGTGGGGGATGTTGGCGCCGGCGAGGATCGACTGGCCGACGAAGAAGGCGATGATCGTGGCGGGGACCATCAGGAGGAGGGTGGTCGCGCCGTAGACGACGGCCTTGCCCCACAGCACCGGCAGGCGCTTCGGCACCGCCGTCATCGATGCGCGAATCATCCCGGTCGAGTACTCGGCGGTGATCACGAGCACGCCGAGGACGCCGATCGCGAGCTGGGCGAGCTGGACTCCGGCCATGTTGATCTCGAGCGGGTGGAAGTCGGCGCGGTCGTGCGGGCCCATGTTCGGCCAGTGGTGCCGGAGGACTGTCGTCGCGATCGCGGCGATGCCGACCGTGGCTGCGAAGGCCACGAGCAGCGACCAGCGGGTCGACCGGACGGAGCGGAGCTTCGTCCATTCGGAGCTGAAGACGCGCAGCTGCGTGACCTTGCCCGTGTGGGCAGCGCGGGGGAGGAGTGTGGGGAGCGTTACGCCGGTCATGCTGCGACCTTCTCCTTGTCGTCGGGGGCGGGCGCGGGTGCGAGCGTCCTGAACTCGACCTCGTCCTGTGTGAGCGTCATGAAGGCGTCCTCGAGCGAGACCTGTTGCGGTGTCAACTCGTGGAGCGCGAGACCGTGCTTCGCTGCGAGCTCTCCGATCTGCTCGGCGCCGACCCCTTCGATCTCGAGCAGGCCGCGCTCGAGCGCGTCGACCGTGACGTCGGGCCCGGCGACCAGCGCGGCTAGCTCGGACGCCTGCGGCGAGCGTACGCGGACGATCTGCCGGGAGTGGCGGCGGACGAACTCGTCGACGCCGACGTCGGCGATCAGCCGCCCGCGGCCGATCACGATCAGGTGCTCGGCCGTGAGCGCCATCTCGCTCATCAGGTGCGAAGAGAGGAACACGGTGCGGCCCTCGGCTGCGAGGCTCTTCAGCAGCTCCCGGATCCAGCGGATGCCTTCGGGATCGAGGCCGTTGACGGGCTCGTCGAGCATCACGGTCTGCGGGTCGCCGAGCAGCGCGGAGGCGATTCCCAGCCGCTGCCCCATGCCGAGCGAGAACTTCCCGGCGCGCTTCTTGGCGACGTCGTGCAGGCCGACGAGATCGATCAGCTCGTCGACGCGGCGGCGCCCGATGCCGTGCGTCTGCGCGAGCGCGAGAAGGTGGTTGTAGGCGGAGCGTCCGGTGTGCACCGAGCGTGCCTCGAGCAGCGCTCCGACCTCGTGCAGCGGCGCCGCATGGTCGGCGTAGTGCCTGCCGTTGACGGTGACGTCGCCGCTCGTCGGCGCGTCGAGACCCAGGATCAGCCTCATCGTCGTCGACTTGCCGGAGCCGTTCGGCCCGAGGAAGCCGGTGACGATCCCGGGCTCGATGCTGAAGCTGAGGTCGCTGACGGCGGTCTTCTCGCCGTAGCGCTTGGTCAGGTTGCGTGCTTCGATCACAGGGTCTCCTTCGGTGTGGCCGCGGAATGCCTCCGTCCCAGGAAAGCGGATGCGTGCGAGTCGCCGCTGGGTGTTACCTGGGAATTGGCCGAGAATGCGTCGTTGCCTCCTGCGCGGCTCGCGCGTGGGAGCCGGACCTCGAAGATCGCCCCGTGCGGCCGAGCCTGCCGGAGGTCGATCCGGCCGCCGTGGGCGACGACGATCGAGCGGACGATCGCGAGGCCGAGCCCGGCTCCGCCGGCGACGCGGCTGCGCGAGGCCTCCGTCCGGAAGAAGCGGTCGAAGATCCGCTCGCGCTCCGCGTCCGCGATCCCCGGGCCGGCGTCCTCCACCGTCATCGTCGCCTCGCCCCCGTCGGTCGCGACGGTGACGTACGCGGGCGTGCCGGGCGGCGTGTGCCGGCGGATGTTCGCGAACAGGTTGTCCACGACCTGGCGGAGCCGGGCCCGGTCGCCCACGACGAGGATGGGCCGCTCCGAGAACTCGAACTGGAACAGTCGGCCGGGCTCGACGGCGCGTGCCGCTTCGACGGCCGTCTCGACCAGGTCGTCGAGCGCGACCGGCCCGCGCTCGAGCGGGCGTGCGTCGTCGAGGCGCGCGAGCAGGAGCAGGTCGTCGACGAGCTGCGACATCCGCTCGGCCTCCTGCTCGATCGCGCCCATCGCATGAGCGAGGTCCTCGGGCCGGCGGTCGGCCCCGCGGCGGAACAGCTCCGAGTAGCCGCGAATCGACGTGAGCGGGGTGCGGAGCTCGTGCGAGGCGTCTGCGAGGAACTGTCGCAGGCGGCTCTCGGTGGCGTCGCGCTCGCGGAAGGCGCTCTCGATCTCGCCGAGCATCCGGTTGAGCGCCGTCGAGACCCGCCCGATCTCGCTCCGGCGTGCTCCGGCGGGGACCCGCTCGCCGAGGTTTCCGGCGGCGATCGAGTCGGCGGTCGAGGCGATACGCCTCAGCGGTCGCAGGCTGTAGGTGAGCACGACCGCGGCGACGAGCGCCAGCAGCAGCAGCACGACGACGCCGACCCGGAAGTTCAGCGCGAACAGGTGCCTGAGCGTCGACGCCTCGGCCGTGAGCGACAGCGCGACGACCACGGTCCGTCCCGATCCCGCGCGGAGCGCCACGACCCGGAAGGCGGCGCCGTCATGACCGGGAGCGTCGATCTGCCGCGACCTGCCCGGGTGTGCGACGAGCCCCTGCGGAAGGCGGACCTCGGCGGACTCCGGCGTCGCGAGCCGCTGGAGCACGCGTCCGTCTCGCGCCCGCACCTCGACCAGCACCGGCCGGTCGGTCTTCGAGAACGTCGGCAGCGTCAGCCGTTGACCGCGGTGGAGCGCGGTCACGGCCGTCTGCGCGACCTGGTGGACGCGTCCGTCGGCCTGATCGTTGAAGTACCGCCGGAGCAGCGAGAACGTGGCCACGTCCGCTGCGCCGACCGCCAGGGCGGCGAGCACCACCGTCGCGAGGGTCACCCGGAGACGGATCGACACGCCTACTCCTCCGGCAGCCGCAGCGTGTAGCCGACGCCACGCACGGTGTGGATCAACGGCCGACCCGCCTGGTCGACCTTCTTGCGCAGGTAGCTGATGTACGTCTCGACGATCCGCCCGTCGCCGTTGAAGTCGTATTGCCACACGTGGTCGAGGATCTGCGCCTTCGACATCACCTTCCGCGAGTTCAAGAGCAGGAACCGCAGCAGCGTGAACTCGGTCGGGCTGAGGTCGATCCGCCGTCCGCCCCTGCGCACCTCCCGCGTCTCCTCCTCGAGCTCCAGGTCGGAGAACACCAGCTTCGACCGCTCGGCGGTGGGCGACGACCGCCGAAGGATGCTCCGGACCCGCGCGACGAGCTCCTCGACGCTGAACGGTTTCGTCAGGTAGTCGTCGCCGCCGAGCGTGAGTCCGCGCACGCGATCCTCCACGCTGTCGCGCGCCGTGAGGAACAGCACCGGAACCCCTTCGCCGTCCGCACGAAGCCGCCGCTGGACCTCGAATCCGTCGATGCCGGGCAGCATCACGTCGAGCACGACGAGCTGCGGCATCAACGCGCGGATCGCCGTCAGCGCCGAGGCGCCGTCGGAGGCGATCTGCACCTCGAACCCCTCGTAGCGAAGCGCCGTCGCCACGAGCTCGGCGATGTTGCGCTCGTCGTCGACGACGAGCACACGCTGCACGTTCGTGCTCACACGGGCAGTATCTGTGAGCGACCTGGGAGAAAGCTGAGAGCTCTCGCCAGGGGACCTGCCGGAGCCGCCGGTTCGTACCTTTCGGTGTGCCGGTTGCTGTCCTGTACCACGCCGCCGCCCCGCCCGGGCTCGGTCTCACCCGCGCCCCGTACGTCGGTGTCGCCTGCCACGAGGCGAACAGCACGACGTGCGGCCGGCTGGGGATCGCGGTCTGGGTGCGGCGCGGCGCAGACGGTGTCGAGGCGACGCTGGGCGGCGCGCGCGTTCGGCTCCATCCGCCCCCGAAGCGGAACTCGACCAGTTTCTGGGCCGGCTTCGTCCACCTGCAGTTGCGGGCGCTGGGCTACCCGGCGGGCTGGTACGGCACGCCGCCGAGGAGGATCGTCGTCCACCTCCGAGTCCGTTACGCATCCAGGTGGCGGAGCGGTGAGGTCCGCATCGTCGTCAGCCCCGGCTGGGGCTAGGCGCGCGGCCGCGCGGCGATCTGGATGGCAGCCTTCTTCGTGAGCATCCTGATGTGCTCGAGTGCGCCCTTCTCGAGGATCTCGGCTGCGCCGCTGACCATCACGTAACCGTCCTGCTGATCCGCGGCCGGCAGGATCGTGACGGTCGCTCGCGGTCGCGCTCGATGTTCTCGACCTTCGCCCTCCCGTGGGCGCGTCGTGCTTCCGACCCGTGCATGACCGATGCTTCATGAAGATCGTTGCGTTCGCCTGCGCGATGCGATCTCCAGTGCTCGATGTCGCCACGTTGGGCATTGCGGTTGCGCACGAAGGCGCTCTCTGCTGTAATCCTGTCTTATGGAGATAGATAAACAGTCGAGGACGAACGACTCCGAGAGACGGGAAGGAAAGTCGGCGATCGAGTTCCGGCTCGATCCGTCATCTGGCTTGCCGGTCTCGCAGCAGCTCGTCCAGCAGGTGGAGCACGCGTTGCGACTCGGATACCTGCAGCCCGGCGACCGGCTCCCCAAGGTTCGAGATGCGGTTGCGTCGCTTGCGATCAACCCGAACACGGTCCTGAAGGCGTACCGCGAGCTCGAGATCAAGGGCCTGGCAAAGGGCCGGCCCGGACAGGGGACGTTCATCACCGCGACGCTCAGCCAGGTCGGGCTCCCCGAGCTGACGAAGCTTCGCCGATCACTGCTCGGCTGGCTGTCGGAAGCCGACGCAATCGGCCTCGACGCCGATGGCATGTCGGCCCTGTTCACGAGTGCGTTGCGGGAACTCGGTGAGGGCGGCGGCGGCGCGGCGCACGCCGAGACCGAGGCTGTCGCGTGAACGTCGTCGAGGCAACCGGACTCGGCAAGCGGTACGGTGGCAAGTGGGCGCTCCGGGACTGCTCGCTCGCGATCCCCGCCGGTCACGTCGCCGCCCTCGTCGGCCCGAACGGTGCCGGCAAGACCACGCTCTTGAACCTGGCGGTCGGTCTGGTTGCTCCTTCCGCCGGCGAGGTGGAGGTGCTCGGGAACCGGCCGGCCGGTTCGCCGGCGGCGCTCGACGGCATCGCGTTCGTCGCTCAGGACACACCGCTGTACAGGAACGTGTCTGCGGCCGACATGCTGCACCTCACGCGCAATCTGAACCGCCGCTTCGACCAGGCAGCAGCCGAAGCCCGCCTGTCCGAGCTGGCAGTCCCGCTCGGGCGCAAGGTGGGCAAGTTGTCCGGCGGCCAGCAGGCACAGCTGGCGCTGACCCTGGCGCTGGGGAGGCGGCCGCGGCTACTCGTCCTCGATGAGCCGGTGGCGATGCTCGACCCGATCGCCCGGCACGATTTCATGGCGACAGTGCTCGCGGCGGTGGCCGAGGACGGCATCTCGGTGCTGCTCTCCTCCCACGTCCTTGCGGAACTCGAGCGAGTCGCCGACTACCTCGTTCTCCTGTCGCGCGGCCGCGTCCAGGCGACGGGCGAGGTCGACGACCTGCTGGCCGGCCATCGCGTCCTGACGGGGCCGGCCTCGGACGCCGATCGCTACGTCGAGCGACTCGCCGTCGTGCATGCCCGGCGCGGGGAGGCGCAGGCGCACCTGCTCGTCAGGACGAACGGAAGGGCCGATCCGGTGCCGCTCGGGTGGGAGGCGCATCCGGTGGGTCTCGAGGAACTCGTGCTTGCCTACCTGCGTGAGCCGGACGCCGCGGCGCTGCCGGGCGCTGACCGTGGGTGGAGCGTCGAATCGTCTGCGATGGCCCGATGAGCGCCTTCAGCATGCCCGTAAGCTCGGAGGACACGCTGCGGCCATTGGCGTGGCGGCGGATGGCGTGGGTCATCTGGCGGCAACACCGGGTTGCCCTCGCCGGCGTTGCCGCGCTCGTCGGCGGAGTTGCTCTCGTCCTGACGCTCGTCGGCCGTCAGCTCCACCACGCCTACGGCGCCGCTGCCGCATGCCACCCGGCCGGCTCCCCGATCTGCATCGACCTGGTCAACCGCTTCAACAGCATGGACGGCGTTCTCGCCAACGGCTTCGTCCTCCAAGCACTGCCCGCGCTGATCGGCGCATTCGTCGGAGCGCCGGTGCTCGCCCGCGAGCTGGAAACCGGCACCTATCGCTTTGCCTGGACCCAGGGGTTCGGGAGGCGGCGCTGGACGCTCGCAAAGCTCGTCGGGCTCGCGGCAGCGGTGGTCGTCGCCACCGCGGCGCTCAGCAGCTTGCTGTCCTGGTACTACCAACCGTACTTCGCAGCAGGCAACCAGAGCAAGTTCCTCGACGAGACATCGCCGCTCAATTCCGGGCTGTTCGACCTGCGTGGCATCACCTTCGCAGCCTGGACGCTCGCCGCCTTCTCGATCGGCGCCCTGCTCGGCGTGCTCATCCGTCGGGTCGTCCCCGCCGTCGTTGCCACCCTGGTCGCGTACGGCGGCCTCGCCCTCGCCGCCGGGATGTACCTGCGCCCGCACTACCTGACGCCGCTGGTCGCCAGCACCCCGAGCGTGCCCGGCTCGGATCTGGTCATGAGCCAGTGGTGGACCAAGGGCGGCACGGTCGCGTTCGCGCGCGCTCCGCTGAGCCTGCTCGAGCGGGTATGTGCTCCACCCCCGGCCGGGGCCGGCAAGGGCAACTTCGACAAGGCAGGATGGGTCGCGGAGTGTCTCTCCAAGCACGGCTACAGACAGTGGATCAGCTACCAGCCCGCAACCCGGTTCTGGTCGTTCCAGCTCATCGAGGCAGGCTGGCTGCTGGCGCTGTCCGCACTGCTCATCGCGGCGACAGTCTGGCTCGTCCACGGTCGCGCGACCTGACACCACGCCGGCTGCGACCGCACGCTCGCCCTGTCCTCACGGCCGGGCCGCCGAAGGACGGCTCGACGATCGAACCGCCGGGGGCGGCCGCTCAGTGCCTATGGGCGCGACGCGTACTCGACACCGGCGAATGGCCAGTCCGATTCGAGCCACTCACTCACGGCGTGCCAGAGTGGGGTGTCCAGGTGCGCGTGGCTCACTCGCACCCAGGAGAGCGCGCAGGCGTCGTAGTCGCTGTCCGGCAGCGGGTAGATGTAGACGCAACCGATCACGTCACGGCCGGCCGGATCGAGCACCGTGTACGTGAACCCGGTCCGGGTGCGGAAGTCGTCGGCGTGGCGCTGCAGGTCCCTGCGGTTCTCAGCAAGCGTCATCTCTCGCGGCCAGGAGCCGTCGGGGTACCCGGGCGTCGCCGCGATGTGCTCCATCGACGATGTCCAGGCGCGGTAGTCCTGCTCGTTGTGCTGCGGCCCGAGCGGCTCGAGGATGAACTCGGAAGTCTCGAGACCGTGCGGCACCTCGAAGTCGGACGGGACGAACGCGGCCACGCGACCGATCCTAGATCGTCGGCTCAGGGCGAGCCGGGTAGCGAATGACGCCGGGGAAGAGTTCGCACACCCGACGACAAGCGGTCGTTGAGGTCCGCGCGCAAGACGTCCACGTGGCAGAGTCGGTGCGGTGGTGATCGACCACGTCGTCTTGCTTGCTCCTCGAGCCGCCGATTACGCAGACGATCTACGCGAGCTTCATGGGCTCGGCTCCGAACAAGGGCCCTATCTTCCATTTGCGGGGACGCGTGGCTACAACGTCCCGCTGGAGCCGCCGGCATACCTGGAGATCCTCGCGATCGAGGATCGGGTCGCCGCAGAGTCCGGCGAGAGTGGTCGCAGAGCGCTCGCATGCGAGGCCGCCGGCGGCGGCCTGCTGACGTGGTCGGTGCTTGTCGACGACCTCGAGGCGGTATCCGTGCGACTGGGAATCGAGATCTTCGACCACACGATTGCGCACGGCGACGGGACCCTCCGAGGATGGCGAGCGGTCAGCGGTCCGCCGCACCTCCCGTTCTTCATCGACTATCCAAACAACGGCGATCGCCTCGCAAGGTGGCGGGCGATGTATGACCGTGTGGGCCATTCGAGCGCGCCCACCGGCTTCGACGAACTGACGATCAGCGGCTCAGAGACTGAGATGGCGAACTGGCTCGGGACGAGATCCCTTCCGCTGCGGTTCATCGACGGCAGTGGGGGCCTGGTCGAGGCGCGGATCGCGACAGCGCTCGGAGACGTGGTGCTTTGCTGATCCCTCGGCGCTAGGCTCGCCTGATCGAGCGTTCACAGAACGCCTGAGGCGTGTCGGCTCACGAGCCCGGCGGATGCTTTGCAGAGCCTTCGGGCGGGCGATGTTCCCAGACCACCGTCTTCAGCCCCGTGTGGGCGGGCGTCACGGTTTCCGCAGCCGCCGCACCCAGTCTCTTCGCGACGCGCTGAGAGCGGATGTTGTCGGGCGAGATCAGAGAGACAAGCCGTTCGATACCTCGGGACTCGTAGGCCCAGTCCCTGATTGCCGCGGCCGCTTCGGTTGCATATCCGTTGCCCCAGTGCACGCGGATCAACGCCCAGCCGAGCTCAGGTTGAGCATGACTCCCCGCCTTCGTCCAAGTCGAAGGCGTCCAGTCGCGCCTGTCGAAGATCATGAGTCCCGCCTGGCCGACCACCTGCCGGTCAGTTCCCGCGGTCTCGAGAATGAACGGACCGAGGCCGTCGATCTCCCAGCTCCGGATCCCTGCTTCGTTCAAGGCACGTGCCTCTTCGATCGCCGAGATCGGCCTTCTGTTCAACCTGTGCATCACCTCCGGGTCCGCGAACAGGTCGTAGAGGGACTCTGCATCCCGCAAACTCGGTGTGCGGAGGCAGAGCCTATGTCGATCCAGGTGCAACCCCTCACGCGGGAAAGCCTCATGAGCCACGGTCAGACGCTAGCTCTGGAGCGACGCTTGGACGAGAAAGGCCCCCGCCGCTAGCGGCGGCTGGCCACGAAGACGTACTCGCGACTGTCATCGTCGAGCGGTTCGCCCGCGAATCCGCCATAGAGAGCGTCCAGCCGAAGGCCCGCGACATCGAGGAGCCCCAGCCATTCGTTCTTGGTTGCCCACCAGAGCGAACCGGTTCCACCGTCGTCCAAGG
>JBOGZX010000521.1:0-2106 GCA_050697615.1 Gaiellaceae bacterium | reverse complement strand
GTTCGTGCTCGGGTCGAAGGACGAGAACGACGTGCAGGGGTATGCCGGAATCCCCACCGACGTGAACACGCTGACCTACGACTCGAACCTGGACATCGGCGCCGCGGGCGTCCAGTTCCCGCGGCTCCAGCGCTTCTACGTCTCCGTCGACTCGCAGGCCGATCCGTTCACGGGACATTCGCAGAAGGGCAAGTACCTGCTCAACTCGTGGGTGAACGACGTGACGCCGCCGTCCGTGCGCGTGCTCACCACGCGCGTCTCCGCGGGCCGCCCGCTGATCGTCGCCCAGGCCGTCGATCTCGGCGCCGGCGTCGATCCGCTGTCGCTCGTCGTCTCGTACAACCACGCCCTCGTCGGCGCGTCCGAGTACGACCCTGTCAGCGGGCTCGTCGTCTTCGGCATTCCCGCCACCGCGCCGGCGTTCAAGGCGGGCAAGACCAAGGCGACCGTCGTGGCCTCCGACTACCAGGAGGCGAAGAACATCAACACCGTCGGCAGCGCCCTGATGCCGAATACCGCTTTCCACGCGACCACGTTCACCGTCGTCAACGGCCCCACGGTCACGTGGCTGGAGCCGCCCGCGAGCGTCTGCGCGCTGGGCACCGAGCACCTCTCGGTCGTCGGCGGGTCGACGAAGAAGGTGAAGGAAGTCGTGTTCCGCGACGGCGGCAAGAAGCTCGGCGTCGACCGCGCCGGCCGCGACGGCGTGTTCACCCACACGTGGAAGACGAAGGGGTTGAAGAAGGGCGTCCACCACCTGACCGCGACGCTCACCGACGCCGCCGGACGCACGGCTACCGCCGCGCGGCAGGTCAAGATCTGCAAGTAGCGGTCGTCACCGGCGCGTCCTCGGGAATCGGGGCAGAGCTGGTGCGGCGGCTGCAGGCGCGCGGCGGGCACGTGGTCGGGCTGTCGCGGCGGCCGTCGGCGGCCGACGAGCACGAGACCTGCGACGTCGCCGACCGCGAGGCCGGCGAGGCCGCCGCCGCGCGCGTGCTCGAACGCCACCCCAGGATCGACCTGCTCGTGTGCAACGCGGGCGTGGGCGCGCGCACGCGCTTCGTCGACGCCGATCCCGCACGAATCGAGCAGGTCGTCCGCGTCAACTACCTCGGAAACGTCTGGACGGCGCTCGCCTTCCTGCCGGGGCTCGGCCGCGGGTCGCACGTCGTGAACGTCGTCTCGGTGGCGGGTACGGTCGCCGACGGTCCCTATTCTGCCTCGAAGCACGCGCAGCTTGCGCTCTCGCGCTCGCTGGCCGTCGAGCTGGCGCCCCGGGGGATCTCCGTCCACACCGTCAACCCGGGCTGGGTGGAGACCGAGGGATTCCCGCAGCGCGAGCGGCTGGGGCGGCTCGTCGCGAGAGTCGTCGTCGACCCGGCGTTCGTCGTCGACCGTCTGCTCGACGCGGTCGAGCACGACCGGCGCGAGATCGTCGTGCCGCGCTGGTACCGCCCCGCCGCCTGGATCCAGGCGCTCGCGCCCGGGACCGTGGCGCGGCTGCGCTCGCTACGGCCGGGCTAGGACGAACCAGCCGACGATCGCCTCGTAGCCGGAGGGAGCGAGCCGCTTCGCATGCTCGCGCTCCGGGCCGTCGCAGCCCGCGAGGTCGAGGTAGTCGTCGAGATCCCTCAGCTCGCGCACGACCTCGTCGCGCCGCAGCACGAGGCCGTTCGAGTCGAAGAGGCCGCGCAGGTCGGCGTCGGCGAGCACACGCGTCGTCGACGGGTCGCGGGCGCGCTCGAACCGGTTCAGCTCGCCGGCGGCGAGTGGATCGGTGGGCGCCATCTGGTCGACGACGAGGATCGTCCCGCCGGGCGCGGTGACGCGGGTGAGCTCGGCGACGAGCAGCTCCGGTCGCCGCGTGTGATGCAGGGTGCGGACCGTGCCGGCGACGTCGAACGAGAACGACTCGAAGGGCAGCCGCTCGCCGTCGCTCACGAGCACCTCGACGTTCGCCGGCGCGAGCGTGCGGGCGCGCTCGGCCATGGCGGCATCGCTGTCGACGGCGACCACCTCTCGCACACGGGCTGCGAGCGCGAGCGCGAACGCACCCGCACCCGTGCCAACGTCGAGCGCCCGCTCGTCGCCGCGCAACAGCAGGAG
>JBOGZX010000520.1:0-5151 GCA_050697615.1 Gaiellaceae bacterium | reverse complement strand
GGCACGGCCTGGTTCCCGTGCCCGCCTCGCAGCGGCCGCGCTCGTGCATCTTCACGATCGTGCCGCAGAGCCTGCTCGGCTCCACGGTGATCCAGTTCAACCGCTGACGCGGACGAGCATCTTGCCGATGTTGTCCCCGCGGAAGAGCCCAGCGAAGGCGGCGGGCACCTTCTCGATCCCCTCCAGGATCGTCTCGCGGTACACGACCTTCCCTTCGCGCACCCACGGCCCCACCTCGGCGACGAAACCGGGCAGCGATGACGGGTGGTCGGAGATGATGAAGCCCTGCAGCCGCAGGCGCTTCGTGACGATCAGGGAGAGATTCCGCGGGCCGGGCTCGGCGCGCCGGTCGTTGTAACGCGAGATCGCGCCGCAGGCGATCACGCGGCCGAACGGCCGCAGCGCCGTGAGCGCGGCCTCGAGCTGGTCGCCGCCGACGTTGTCGAAGTACACGTCGATCCCGTCCGCCAACGCCTCGCGCGCCGGCGTCTCCCGGTAGTCGAACGCCTCGACTCCGAGCGACCGGAGCCATTCGACCTTCTCGGACGAGCCGGCGCTGCCGATCACGCGCAGGCCCTTCAGACGCGCGATCTGCACGGCGGTGCTGCCGACGGCGCCCGCGGCGCCCGAGACGTAGATCGTCTCCCCTTCCTTGACGGCGCCGATGTCGGTGAGACCGAACCAGGCGGTGAACCCGGTCATGCCGAGCACGCCGAGCGCGGTCGACGGCGGCGCGATCTCCGGATCGAGCTTGCGGAGCTGGTCACCGGGCGCGATTCCCTGCTCGCGCCAGCCGAGCCGCGAGCTGACCCAGTCGCCGGCGGCGAAGCCGGCGTGGCGTGACTCGACGACGCGGCCGACCGCCCCGCCGTCGATCGGGTCGCCAACCTCGAACGGCTCCACGTAGGAGCGCACGCCGGTCATCCGCCCGCGCATGTACGGGTCGACCGACACGAACACGTTCCGCACGAGCACCTCACCCTGCTTCGGGCTCGCGTCGCCGGCCTCGCGCAGCTCGAAGTCGGACTCCCGCGGCTCGCCCTGCGGCCGCGCCGCGAGGACGACTTCCCGGGTCAATTTCCGCACCGGAGCCGGCGGAGCCGGCACCTTCGCTCTCGTTCGCCTCCGTCGAGCCTACGGCTCATGCGACCGGTAGGTCGGGGATCAGGCCGCTTCCCTCGAGCAGCTCGTGCGCCTCCTCGAGCGACAGATCTTCGGGCGGGATGATCGCGTCCGAGGGGCACAGGTCGTCGTCGGCGAGCTGCTCGCCGCTCGAGCGCACCGCGTCGGCGAGCGCCTGCAGTCCGCGCCAGAGCGCGGCCTCGTCCTCGGCGGCGACGGCGCGCGCGACCTCGTCGTCGAGCGAGTTCAGCCGCTGGGCGAGAGCGTCGTCGACCCGCCATTGGCCCTCGCCCAGCAGACGGACGATCACGACTTCTCGTCCCCGCCGCCCGCCAGCTCCTTCGGCGACTCCTCGCCCTTGCCCAGCTCCGCCTTCATCTTGGCGAGCTCGTCGTCGACCTGGCTGCCCTCGGAGATCTGGGCGAGCTGGCGGTCGATGTCGTCGCCCGAGGACGTGAAGTCCTCGAGCGCGCCGGCCGTGGTGAGCTCGTCGATCGCGTTCGCGCGCGCCTGCATCTGCTCGGTCTTGTCCTTCGCGCGCTGCACCGCCATGCCGACGTCGGCCATGTGCTCGCCGATCCCGGTCGCCGCCTCGCCGATCCGCACCTGCGCCTCCGCGGCCGAGTACTGCGCCTTGATCACTTCCTTCTGCGTGCGGAAGGACTCGATCTTGGTCTGCAGCGCGCGCTCGCCCTCGATCAGCTTCTGCTGCTGGGCCTCGAGCTGCTGCCCCTGCTGCATGATCCCGTCGAGCTGGCTCTGGACGGCCGTCTTCCGCGTCAGCGCCTCGCGCGCGAGGTCCTCCTTGTTCGCGGCGAGCGCCTGGCGCGCCTGTCCGTCGAGCTTCGTGACCTGCTGCTGCATGCTCGTGTACTGCAGCTCGAGGCGCTTCTTGGCCGTCGTGACGTCGGCGATGCCGCGCTTCACGTTCTGCAGCTGGCGGAGCTGCTCCTCGTAGGAATAGTCGAGCGTCTCGTTCGGGTTCTCGGCGCGGTCGAGCGCCTTGGAGAACTTCGCTTTGAAAATCATGGTCAGGCGTCCCATCAGGCCGGGCATCTGATCTGTCTCCTCCGTTGAGTGTGCACAGCTAGCCTAACGAGGTGCCGGTGGATATCGTCGACCCGCGTATCGCCGAGTACGTCGAGCGGCTCTCGTCGCCGCACGAGCCGCTGCTCGCGGAGCTGTCGGAGGAGACGCGCGCGTCGCTCGGCTCGGAGGCGATGCTGACCGGGCCGGTCGCCGGGCGGTTCCTCGAGTTGCTCGTCTGGGCGGCGCAGCCGCAGCGCGTGCTGGAGATCGGGACGTTCAGCGGCCATTCGGCGCTCTCGATGGCAGCGGCGCTGCCGGAGGGCGGCCGCATCGACGCCTGCGAGCTCGACCCGGAGCGTGCCGCCTTCGCGCAGCGGTACTTCGACCGCTCGCCGCTCGGCCCGCGGATCACCTTGCACGTCGGCCCTGCGATCGAGACGATCGCCCGGCTGGACGGCGACTTCGACCTGGTCTTCATCGACGCCGACAAGGACGGCTACGTCGACTACTACGAGGCGGTGCTGCCGCGGCTGTCGGCGCGAGGGCTGATCGTCGCCGACAACACGCTCGCGGACGGGCGCGTGGTCGAGGACGGCACGCCTCCGCCGATCGTGCGCTTCAACGAGCACGTCGCCGCCGACCCGCGCACGGTGCAGGTGCTGCTCAGCGTCCGCGACGGGATGACGCTGATCCGCCCGGCGTAGCGCCTCGGCTCGCCGCGCGCAAGCTTCACGAACACCGGGTGTCGGCGGAGAAGAGCGCCACTCGGCGTTCGCCGCCACCCTCGCCCAGCGCGCGGCTCGGCGCATACTCGTCGCCGGCGGGAACTGAACCTCAAGCCTGTCCGAAACGGACAGTAGGTTTCGCGCCATGCGTCTGATCGTCGCGCGCTGCGAGGTGTCCTACACCGGCCGTCTGACCACACGGCTCGCCGAGTCTGTGCGCCTCCTGATGATCAAGGAGGACGGTACGTTCATGGTCTGGTCAGATTCCGGGGGGCAATCCGTGAAGCCGCTGAACTGGATGACCCCGCCGACCGCGATCGAGGACACGGGCGACCTCGTCGTCGTCCGCAAGCGCGCCGGACGCAGCGAGGACCGGCTCGAGATCCGCCTCCTCGAGGTGCTCTCCGACGTCCGGCACGACATGGGCGAGGCTGCCGCCCTCGAGAAGGACGGCGTCGAACGCGACCTGCAGCTCCTGCTCGCGGCCGATCCGACCCATGTCGAGGAAGGCCTGCGACTCGTCAAGCGCGAATGGCCGACCGATGTCGGCCCCGTCGACCTGATGTGCCGCGACGCGGAGGACGGTTGGGTGGCCATCGAGATCAAGCGCGTCGGCACGATCGACGCGGTCGAGCAACTCTCGCGCTACCTCGACTGCATCCGCATCGATCCCTCGCGGGCCGACTGCCGCGGCATCCTCGCCGCGCAGCAGCTGAAGCCGCAGGCGATCGCCCTCGCAGACAGCCGCGGAATCACCTGCGCCGGGGTCGACCTCGCCATCCTGCGCGGCGAGCGCGAGCCCGAGCTCACGCTGTTCGCGGTGTAGGCACAGCGTCCGCTCAAGCTTCGTAGAACGCGACGAGCCGCTCCCCTTCGGCGTCGAGCTCACGACGCACCCTCGCGGGAAGCGGCCCGAACGACTCGACGGAGAGCTTCCAGCGGCCGCGGGCCTTCGCGATCTTCCACGCGCCGGCGACGAGTCCGTCGACCGTGAACGTGTTCGCCGTGGTCGCGTTCTTCTTGTTGATCACGGTGTCGCGGTAGTCGTCGGGCAGAATCCTGCCGCGGTCTGCGTGCGCGAGGATAATCGAGTCGAACGCCGGCAGGAAGCGCACGGGCGCGGGCTCGTTCGCCGAGGCGAGCGGCGCCCGGCGGGCATCGTAGAGCGTGCGCCCTTGCTCGTCGGCGTACGTCCGCAGCCCGTCGAGCGCCGGGTCGATCTGCCGGAGCTTGAAGCCGGTGAACTGCCGGATGTCCTCGCGGGTCGCCGGGCCGTAGGCCGCAAGGTAGGCGCGCACGACGCGGTTCGACGCAGCCTGAGCCTCCGGGAGCGGCTCGTGCCAGAGCCGCACCCGCGACGGCTTCGTGTGCGGCCATTTACCCAGCGGATCGGCGCGGACGAACGGGATCGGACGCAGCGCGAACGAGACGCGCCATTCGTCGTCCGTCCCGAGCGCACGTGACGCGATCTCGCCGAGCTCGGCGCTCGTCACGGCTCCGCCCGGGATCGCCGCCGCGACCGCCGCGACGTCCTCCGCCCGCACACGACCGCGGATCGACTCCGCGAACGACGATGCGGCGTCGGGAAAGTCGGCCGCGTCGACCACGTGCAACGTCGTCCGGAACAGGTTCGCCTTGACGACCGCGCCGGCGACGAGGGCGCGGGTCAGCCGCTCCTTCCGAAGTCGGCGACACGCGCCCAGAGCGCCACGTACGGCGACGGCGCGTATTGCGCCTGCAGCGCCACGAGCCGTCGTACCGCCGGCCGCAGCGGGATGCGCTGCCGCTCGAGCAGCATTTGCCGCGCGAGCAGCGTCCGGTTCAACTCGCGGTGTGTGAGCGTCCTCAAGGAATGACGGCGGCCTTGAGCAGGTCGCGCGGCGGGTCGGCGAACAGCTCCGGCAGCCGCGCCAGCGACACCTGGTGCGTGACGAGGAGCTCCCACGGATAGGCGCCGCTCGACAGGAAGGCGAGCGCCGCGCGCACCGTCGCCGGGGTGTGGTGGAACGAGCCGCGGATCGTCAGCTCCTCGTAGTGCAGCCGGTAACCATCGGTTGCGGGACGCGCGTCACGCGGTAGACCGCCGAACATGACGACCGTGCCGCCCGGCCGGACGAGCTGCTCCGCGTCGAGCCAGGCCTCCGGCGTTCCCGCTGCCTCGACCACGACGTCGGCGCCGCGACCGCCCCCCGCCTCGCCGCCGAACTCGGCGACGAGCGCGCGCCGCTCCTCGCGTCCGCCGACGACGACCGGCCAGCCGCCGGCGTCGGCGACG
>JBOGZX010000519.1:0-8203 GCA_050697615.1 Gaiellaceae bacterium | reverse complement strand
CGGCGCAAGCCACAGGACGGCCGCATCTCTCTGAGCGCCGCCGCTGCGGGTCGCACGCTCGACGTGCGCGTCGCGACGCTGCCGACGGTCGAGGGAGAGTCCGTCGTCATGCGCCTGCTCGACAAGTCGCGGAGCGCGCCGACGCTCGCGGAGCTCGGTCTCGGGGAGGCAATGGAGAGAGATCTGCTCGAGATCGTGCAGCGTCCGACCGGCGCCCTCCTCGTTACGGGGCCTACGGGCTCGGGAAAGTCGACCACCCTGTATGCGGCTCTGTCTGAGATCAGCCGGCCGGAGATCAACGTGATCACGGTCGAGGACCCCGTCGAGTACAGGCTGCAGGGGATCAGTCAGGTGCAGATCAACATGCGTGCCGGGCTCACGTTCGCGACTGCGCTTCGATCGATTTTGCGTTCGGATCCGGACGTCGTGATGGTGGGCGAGGTGCGCGACCCGGAGACCGCCAAGATCTCGATCGAGGCCGCGCTGACGGGCCACTTCGTGCTCTCGACGCTGCACACGAACGACGCGCCGGGCGCGATCAGCCGGCTCACCGAGATGGGCGTCGAGCCGTTCCTCACGTCGTCCGCGCTCTCGGCTGTCCTCGCGCAGCGGCTCGCGCGCAAGCTGTGCGTCCATTGCGCCGAGCCGTACACGCCGACCGGGGAGGAGCTGCGGCAGGCGCGCGTCGCCGAGGCGGATCTCTGGCGCTACCGGGACGCATCGTTTCAGCGGAAGGTGGGTTGCGCGCGGTGCGGCAAGACGGGCTATCGCGGGCGGATCGGCGTCTACCAGCTGCTCCGCGTGGACGACAAGGTCGCCTCCCTGACCGCCTCCCGCGCCTCCCGGGAAGAGATCGACCGGGCCGCGACCGCGGCGGGCATGAGAACGCTGTGGGACGACGGGATGGAGAAGGTCGCCCGTGGCCTCACGACCTTCGAAGAGCTCGCCCGCGTCGTCGTCTAGGCGCGACCGGCGGTTCGACACCGTCGATCGCACGCAACCTCGTTTCCGTGCAGCGGAACCGGGTTGCCGTCCTGGCGCGCTTTTCCACCCGATTTTGCGGACCGAAGATCCCCCATTTGGGGTTCGCATTCGGAATAGACGATGCCGATTGTGTGTCTGGCAATTCTGCCACTAGTCCTCCGAAGGAGACACACATGGATCGTTTGCGGCATCGTTTGGCTCGTGAGGAGGGCTTCACCCTCATCGAGCTCCTGGTGGTCATCGTGATCATCGGCATCCTGCTCGCCATCGCAGTCCCGTCGTACCTCGGCTTCCGCTCGCGTGCGCAGGACTCCGCGGCCGAGGCCAACCTGCGTGCTGCCGTCCCGTCGGTCGAGGCCTGGTACGGCGACCACGGCAGCTACACGAACATGTCGACGGCCTCGCTCAAGGCGAGCTACGACAGCGGCTTCTCGTCCGCCGTCACGATCGACAACAAGAGCGCCACGGCGTACTGCCTGATGGCCACCGGCTCGAAGACCTTCTACTGGTCCGGCCCGGGTGGATCGGCGACGTCCACGAAGCCCGGTACCTGCACGTAGGAACCAGCTTCAACCTGCAGTGACGTGGGGGACGGAAGCAGCTGCTTCCGTCCCCCTTTTTCGTTCTCCCGAACAACCTCAAGTGACGCGCGCCTGCTGTCGATAGCGCGGGAGTGACCGTCGCCACCACCGTCGGATTCCGCGTCCGCGCCGCAGCGGTTTCGCTGCGAGAGGGGTACGTGCTCGGGGCCATCGTCGCGCTGTCGTTCGTGCTGCGTGCGCTCGCGGCGGCAGCGAGCCCGACTCCGACGTACTTCCCCGACGAGTACATCTACAGCTCGCTCGGCCGCTCGCTCGGCACACACGGAGCTCCCTCGATCCGCGGTCACGGCGCGCACTTTCCGGCGCTCCTGGAGCCGCTGCTGGCGGCCCCCCTCTGGCGGCTCTTCTCGACCGGCACCGCGTACCACCTGATCCAGGTCGAGAACGCGCTCTTCATGTCGGCCGCCGCCGTGCCGGCCTACCTGCTCGCGCGTCGACTGAAGCTCGGAACCGGGTACTCGCTCGGCTGCGCCCTCGCGGCGGTCGCCGTGCCGGATCTTGCTCTCTCGGGGTACGTGCTCGCCGACCCGATCGCATATCCGCTCGTTCTGGCAGCGGTCTATGCCGCTGTCCGTGCCCTGGAGACGCCGTCGCTCCGCGGGCAGGCCGGCTTTCTGCTGCTGGCGTCGCTCGCATCGTTCGCGCGCGTGCAGTTCGTGGTCCTCTTCCCGGCCTACCTGGTCGCCGGCGTCGCGCTCGACCGACGGCGTGTGCTTCGCACGCAGCGCGCCCCGCTCATGATTCTCGGCGGGCTCGCTGCGGCGACACTGGCGCTCGGGACGGGACGGGTCCTCGGGTACTACTCGGCGATCGGAAACCTGCACGTCGGCTTCGGCCTGGTGCGGTGGGCCGGAGTCGATCTGTTCCTGCTGGCGATCGCAGGTGGAGTCGTACTCGTGCCGGGTGCCATGCTCGGCCTCGCGACACCTCGGACGCGGGGAGAGAGGGCCTTTTCCGCGATCGTCTCGTGCCTCGCACTCCTCCTGCTCGTCGAGGCGGGCGCGTACGCGTCGAACGGCTCCGCTCGGTTCCAGGAGCGCTACCTCTGCGCGCTCCTGCCGATCGTTCCGATCGCGTTCTCGCTCTACGCCCGCCGCGGCCGCCCGGGTCGTCACGCCGTCTTCGGGATCTCGGCGATCCTCCTGCTCCTGAGCGCACGTCTGCCGCTGTCCGGGTACGCCGCCGGAACCGGCTCCACCGACTCGCCGCTCCTGTCTGCGGTGCTCTATCTCGAGAGGCTGACGGGCGTCGGCGACGGCGCGGCGTTCTGCGCGCTGTTCGTCGCGCTCGGCGCTCTCGCCGCGGGGCTCGTCGCGCAACGCGGGGGTGCGCGCTGGGCGTTCGCCGCGGGTGTCGTCGCCCTCGGAGTGGTCTCCTTCGCGGCGACGAAGAACATCGTCGGGGAGGCGCGGCACGTGAGCGCGACCTACGTGGCGACGGATCCGTCCTGGGTCGACCGGCAAGGGCTGTCTCGCGTCACCGCGGTCCAGACCGCGTTCGCGCCGCCGGCCGGGCTGCTCGAGCAGCTCTTCTGGAACCGCTCGGTCACGAGGGAGGTCGTGCTCGGAAGCGACGCGGCCCCAACGGACGCCTTCGCTGCCGCTCGGCTCCGGGTAACGGCTCGAGGAGCGCTCGAGGCGGACGGCGATCTGACCGGTCCGTTGCTCGTGCAGGAGTACGCCGTGACGACGCAGCTCTCGAACGCGCGACTGCTCGCCCGCCGCGGGACCTTCGCCCTCTGGCAGCCGAGCGGCGCTCCGCATCTCCGCTCGATGATGGTCGGGCGCTTCTCCGACGGCTGGCTCTCGCAGTCGGGCCGGTTAACCGTCTGGCCCACGTCCGGAACACGCAATCGCGCCACGGTCTCGCTGACGCTCTCGGTGCCGGCGGGCCAGAGCGCCATGACCATGCGGTTCGGAGATCGTCAGGTTCGCGTCTGGCCGGGTCGCTCGATTCCCGTCATGTTCAGGATCGATACGAGGGGACCCTGGACCGTGCCGTTCAGCTCGAGCGGCGTGAATCACGCAGGCGACCTGCGGCCGGTCTCGGTGCGCTGCACGTCTCCGCGCGTAACCGCCGGCCCGGGCGTCGGAGATCCCCCTCTTCGGGGATAGCGCGGACCCGAGCGCGGCAGAGAGTGAGTGAGTCGAACTTGCGGCCGGCCGGTACGAACGCATCTGCCGGATGGGAAGAAACACTGAGACTCCACCTCGAAACTGCGAGCGAATCATCGGTGACGCGCCGGCGGATCCGCACCGCCGCGGCCGCGACCGGTGTGCTGCTGATCGGCCTGGCGCTCGCGGGCGCCGTCTCGCTCGTCGCGAGTCAGCGGCACACACGGCAGGCGAGCGACCTCCGCGCGGCCTATGCATCCCTGAGCTCTGCCGCGACGGCGGAGCGGCTCAGCCTCGACGCGACGATGTCGAGGCGCGGCCGCTTCTCGTCGGACCCCTTCCTGGGTGCGTCGAAGCGCGCCACCGGTGCGCTGCGTACCGCGGCGGGGCTCGCGTCGGGAGCAGATCAGCCGCGCGTCGCAGCGGCCGCGACCGACAACGCGGCGGCCGTCGAGCTGGCGAGCCGCATGCGTGCGTCCATGGCGAAGGGGAAGGCGCAGCAGGCCGCGACCCTTCGGCGGAGAGCAGCAACGTCTCTCGTCGACGTGGACTCCCTCGCGCGTGCCGGCCTGCGCGACTCCCGGCTGCAGGACACAGGCAGCTGGCCGCTCACCTGGTGGCACGACCTGGAGCTCGCCGGCCTGATCGCGGTGGCCGGATCGGGACTTGTGTTCCTGATCCAGTTGCTCCTGCGGCTCGTCGGCTACCGCCGTGGCGAGAACGATCGGCATGCGCAGCTGGAGCAGCTGGAGAGCGTCGCGCTCACCGACAACCTCACCGGCCTCCGGAACCACCGCGCCTTCCACGAGGACCTCAAGCGCGAGATCACGAAGCGAAATCGCAGCGGAGAGCACTTCAGCCTCCTGATGGTCGACCTGAACGGGCTCAAGCAGATCAACGACAGCCAGGGCCACCAGGCCGGCGACGAGCGCATCCGCGCCGTCGCCGACTGCCTCTGCGAGACGCTGCGGGGTCAGGACTGCGCGTACCGGACCGGCGGCGACGAGTTCATGATCATCCTTTCCGGCGCGCGTGCGTGGGTGGGCCTCACCGTCGCGCAGCGCCTGCACGCCACGCTGTCACGCCACCCGAGCCGGGTCAGCGTGGCGGTCGGCGTCGCGGAGTCGACGCAGACCGAGAGCAAGGACACGCTGATCCGACACGCGGACGTCGCCCTGTACGAGGCGAAGCGCTCGCATCGCGGCACGATCGCCTTCTCGCCGGGGCTCGAGGCGCAGCAGCGCGAGACCGAGACCGCGGGGACGCAGAAGCATCAGAAGCTGCTTGCCACGTCGCTCGCGCGCGCGGTCGACGCGAAGGACGCGGGCACGCGTAACCACTGCGAGACCGTTAGCGAGCTGTGCGTGCTCGTCGGACGCCAGCTCGGCCTGCCCGCCGAGAGGCTCGAGAAGCTCCGCATCGCAGGCCTGCTGCACGACGTCGGCAAGATCGGGATCGCCGACGCGATCCTCCAGAAGCCGGGCGGGCTCGGCGACGAGGAGTCCGAGGTCATGCGGACGCACGCTGCGATCGGGCACAGCATCGTCTGCTCGGCGGATCTCAACGACGAGGCCGAGTGGGTGCTCCACCACCACGAGCGCTTCGACGGGCGCGGGTATCCGGATCGCCTGGCGGGAGACGAGATTCCGCTCGAGTCGAGGATCATCTTCGTCGCCGACGCGTTCGAGGCGATCACCTCGGACCGGCCGTATCGCGAGGGCCAGGCGCCGGAGAGCGCGCTCGAGGAGCTCGTCGCGAACGCCGGCTCGCAGTTCGACCCGAACTGCGTCGCCGCGCTCTGCTCGCTGTTCGGCCACGAGCCGTCGATCCCGCTCGACGGCACGGTCTCCGAGCTCGATCGACGGCGCCAGGCCCGTGCCGCGTCGCAGAGCGACGTCGCCCTCGGCAGCTCCGGCGCCTGATCGACGAGAGCCCGACAGCGTGACCTGAAAAAACACTCAAGTTTCCCGCCCCCCAACCGATAGGTGAACCGAAATGACTGCGGCGTTCGTTTCAATCGACGATTTGCTGCGCCAGGTCAAGGACCTGGACGCCTCCGACCTCCACCTGACCCCCGGGTCGGCGCCGGTCGTCCGCATTCGCGGAACGCTCGAGCGGCTGGAGGGGGAGAAGCTGACCCCCGACAGCGTTCGCGACCTCGTGTACCGAGTTCTCTCCACCGAGCAGCAGAAGACGCTCGAGATTCGCCGGCACGTCGACATGGCGTACTCGCTTCCGGGTGTCGCACGCTTCCGCGTGAACGTGTTCTTCCAGCGCGCGACCCTCGGCGCGGCTTTCCGGATGATCCCGACCGAGATCAAGACACTCGACCAGCTGGGGCTGCCGGAGCGGCTCGCGGAGCTCGCGGCACAGCCGCGAGGCCTCGTGCTCGTGACGGGGCCGACGGGCTCGGGCAAGTCGACGACGCTCGCGACCATGATCGACCAGATCAACCGCACGCGCCACGAGCACATCCTCACGATCGAGGACCCGATCGAGTTCCTGCACTGGCACCGCTCGTGCATCGTCAACCAGCGCGAGATCGGGCCGGATGCCTCGTCCTTCGGCGAGGCTCTTCGTGCAGCGCTCCGTCAGGACCCCGACGTGATTCTCGTCGGCGAAATGCGCGACCTCGAGACGATCTCGACGGCGCTGACCGCCGCCGAGACCGGGCACCTCGTGTTCGCGACGCTGCATACGCAAAGCGCTCCGCAGACGGTCGACCGCGTGATCGACGCGTTCCCGGCCGCCCAGCAGGGCCAGATCCGGGTGCAGCTCGCGTCGACGCTCCAGGGCATCGTCACGCAGAACCTCGTGCCGACGGCCGACGGCCGCGGCCGAGTGGCGGCGCTCGAGATCCTGATCCCGGACGACGCCGTCCGGAACCTGATCCGCCAGGCGAAGATCGAACAGGTCTACACCGTGATGCAGACGAGCTCGCAGCGCGGGATGCAGACGATGGAGCAGGCGCTCGCCGACCTCGTGTTGCGCGGCGTCGTCTCGCTCGACGAGGGCGTCGCGCGGACGACGCGGCCCGATCAGCTGCTCGGGATCCTCGAGCGCGCCGGCATGCGCATCCCGAGTGAGCAGGCCTCCGGCGGCCTCCGGACGGTGGCCTCATGAGCGACTCGATCTGGAAGAAGGAGATCAGCTTCAAGAAGAAGAAGGGCGTGTCTCCGGCGCCCGTGCAGTCGGCCGCGCCGGTTCCGTCCGTGGCTCCTGCGACGGGTGAGTCGGTGTGGAAGAAGGAGATCAGCTTCGGGCGCAAGCCGAAGGTTGCCGAGCCGGTGGCTGAAGAGCCTGTGCCGGACGTGCCGCCCGTCTCGCCGCAGCTTGCGGCGAAGAGCGAGTCGGTCTGGAAGAAGGAGATCAGCTTCGGGCGCAAGCCGAAGCCGGCCGAGCCCGCTGCCGTCGAGCCCGCTGCTGTCGAGCCCGTTGCTATCGAGTCTGCGCCGGCCGACGACGCCTTTCCGTGGGTCGAGCAGAAGGAGCGTTGGTGGAACAAGGAGATCGGCGGCTCACGCAAGCCGGCGCCACCCGCGCAGCCGGCCGCGTTCGAGGCCGTCGAGCCCATTGCTCCCATTGCTCCCATTGCTCCTCCCGTTCCGGCGCCTGCGCCTGCGCCGGAGCCGGAGCCTGTGGCCGAGCTCCCGGTGTTCGCGCCCGAGCAGGTCGATCCGGCGATTCAGGGCCTGTACGAGTCGGTCGTCAGCCAGCCGGTCGAGGAGTGGGGCGCACCTCCCGCTGTCCCGCCCGCGCCTGTCGAGCCAGTCGAGCCGGAGGCAGTCACTGTCGTCGAGCCCGAGCCCGAGCCTGAGCCCGCGGCGGAAGCGACGTCGATGTGGAAGAAGGAGCTCAGCTTCAAGCGCAAGCCGAAGCAGCCGAGACAGGCGGCCGAGACACCGCCGGCGAAGAAGGCGCGCCCGAAGCTCCGTAGGCCGAGCCTGTCGCTTCCTTCGCTGCGCGGGCAGTCCCACAGCACCGAGAAGCTCGTCGGCTTGAAGATCGGCGGCTCGCAGATCGCGGCGGCGCGGATCAACAACAACGGCGCCGCCGAGCTGGTCCAGCTGGCGCGCATGCCGCTGCAGAGCGGCATTGTCGTCGGCGGCGAGCTACGCGACCCGGAGGCGCTCGCCGGCGCGCTGCGGACGTTCTTCTCGCAGAACAAGCTGCCGCGCCGCGGCGTCCGCCTCGGCGTCGCGAGCAGCCGCATCGGTGTCCGCGTCTTCGAGATCTCGGGAATCGCGGACGAGCGCCAGTTCGTCAACGCCGTCCGCTTCCGCGCGCAGGAGGCCCTCCCGATCCCGCTCGACGAGGCGGTGCTCGACTACCGCGTCCTCTCGGAGGGCGTCAACGAGGAGGGCGAGGCGGTCCGCCGCGTCCTGCTCGTCGTCGCGCACAAGGATCTCGTCGAGCGCTACATGGAGGCGTGCAAGCTCGCCGGCATCCAGCTCTCGGGCATCGACCTCGAGGCGTTCGCGCTCCTCCGCTCGCTCGCGCCGC
>JBOGZX010000518.1:0-6053 GCA_050697615.1 Gaiellaceae bacterium | reverse complement strand
CCGCGACCAGGCCGGCGACATCCGCACCTGCGACGACCGCGCGGACGACGACCGCGGCCACCGCACCCACGACGGCACCGGCCACCACCGCGTCGGCGACCACCGCACCGACCACGGCTCCGGCGACGACCGGGGCGACGACGGCGACGACGACGACCGCCCTCACCACGACGGCCGTCACGACCACCGCACCCACGACCGCCGCACCCACGACGACCGCACCCACGACGACCGCGCAAGCGACCTCGGGGACGGCGCCCGCCGCGACCGCTGTGACGACGGCATCGGCGACGGCGCCCTGAGCCGTGCTGAGCCCGGACGGCGTCAGTGACGTTCGTTCGCTGCCGTGCCCGGCGACGTGCTCGTCTCGGCGGTCGTCGTCGCCGAGGTGGTGGTCGGCGTGTAGGTGGGCGTGTAGGTCGGGGCGTAGCCGAGGCTTCCGTAGTCGCCGCGGGTGATCGACCGGTAGGTCGGATACTGCGCCGGAAGCTCGAAGTCGAGCGCCTTGCGGTGCCACAGCGCCGCAGCCATGTACTCGTGCCAGATCGGGACGGCGAACGTGGCGCCCTGCACCGTCTCGCCGTGGACGTCGAGCATCGGGATCTCACCCTTCGGATAGCCCATCCAGACCGAAGTCGAGAGCTGACGGGTGTAGCCGTCGAACCAGCCGTCGGCGTGATTCTCGGTGGTACCCGTCTTGCCGGCGTTCGGATGCACCCCGTCGTTCGAGCCC
This sequence comes from Gaiellaceae bacterium, assembly GCA_050697615.1. Lineage (GTDB taxonomy): Bacteria > Actinomycetota > Thermoleophilia > Gaiellales > Gaiellaceae > PALSA-600. The sequence goes on along the minus strand of JBOGZX010000518.1, from coordinate 5,320 downwards.
GCGCCCGTGCCGTAGAGCGCGTTCTGCTGCAGCACGTCGGTCACTTTCCAGGCGACCCCGTCCGAGAGCGCTCGGGTCGCCTGCGGCTTCCCCCACCCGCTCGCAGTGTCCTCCTTGCCGCCGGGAAGGATCACCTTCGTGATCGCCATCGGCTTGGCGTAGGTCCCCATCGCCGGGAAGGTCGCGTAGGCCGCCGCCATGTCGAGCGGCGACACGGCGAGCGAGCCGAGCCCGATCGACGCGAACGGCTTGTCGGGCGACATGTGCACGCCGAGCCGGTGCGCCATCTGCCAGACGTAGCGCGGGCCGACGTCGAGCGTCAGCTGCGCGTAGACCGTATTGTCCGACTGCAGGGTCGCCCGTGTGAGCGATTCCGAGCCGCTGTAGGTGTTCTCGTACGTGTGCACCGACCAGGGCTTCGCCGGGCTGCACCAGGGCCCGACGGAGCACGTGAAGGGCGCCGAGGTGTAGTAGGTCGAGTCCGGGTCGACGCCCTGCTCGATCGCCGAGGCGAGGACGAACGTCTTGAAGGTCGAGCCCGCCTGCCGGGCCGACTGCGCGGCCAGGTTGAACTGGTTGCCCCCGTTGCGGACGACCGCCGTCATCGCGCGAATCGCGCCGGTTCCGGGCTCGATCGAGACGATCGCCGCGGCCGGGTCGGTGCGATACGGCAGCACGTCGTGGATCGCCTTGAGCGCGAGGCGCTGCAGCCGCGGGTCGATCGTCGTGTACACCTTCAGCCCGCCCTCGCGGACGGTGTTCGCGCCGTACTGCTGCTCGAGCTCGTTCCCTACGTACGAGAAGAAGTACGGCTCCCGGATGCGCGTGTAGATGCGGCCGGGCTTCAACCCGAGCGAGCTCGAGCGGACGGCGCGCTCGTACTGCGTGGGCGTGACGTCGTGGCTCGTGAGCAGCGCGCGCAGCACCTCGCCGCGTCGTTCCAGCGCGGCCTGCGGGTCGTGGAACGGGTCGTAGTCGGACGGCGCCTGCGGCAGGCCGGCAAGCAGGGCGGACTCCAACAGCGTCAGGTCCTTCGCGTGCTTCGAGAAGTACGTCTGGGCGGCGGCCTCCACGCCGTAGGCGTGATTGCCGTAGTAGACGGTGTTCAGGTACTCGTCCAGGATCTTGGGCTTCGTCCACTTCCGCGACAGCTTGATCGCCAGGCACGCCTCCTTGATCTTCCGCTCGAACGTCTTCTGCCGGCCCGTGTACAGCTGACCCACGAGCTGCTGCGTGATCGTCGAGCCGCCCTCGACGGCCTTCCCCGCGGTCACGTCCGTCCAGGCGGCCCGGGCGATCCCGACGTAGTCGACGCCGCCGTGCTCCCAGAAGCGCCTGTCCTCGACCGCGACGGTCGAGCGGGGCAACCAGGGCGACATCTGCGAGATCGTCACCGGCTCCCGGTTCCGCTCGGCCGGAATCGAGCCGAGCAGCGAGCCGTCGCGGGCGTACACGAACGAGTTCTGGCCGAGCTCCACGGGTCGCAGCGTGTTCAGGTCGCAGCTCTGAGAGAGTGCGACGCCGGTGCCGAGGCCCGCCGTCACGGCCGCGACCACGGCGGCGACGAGGGCCGCGGCGACGATCATCCCCGCGCGGCGGCGACGTCTGATGCGGCCCGACCTCTTCTTCTTCCGTCCGCGCTGGGCGAGGATGAGGTCGAGATCGTCGTACCGGCGGCGCGGCCTCACGTCTTCTGGAGCCGCTCGGCGATCGCGAGCCGGAGATCGCTGGATGCGCGCTCGGCGGAGTCGTCGCCGGAGATCCACTTGCGCACCGTGATGGTGGCCTTATCCCCGTCGAGAGCGCTGACGTACACCTCTTCCCCCTCGGCGGCGAGCGACGTCACGCTCGCTCTCAGCTCCGAGCCCGCCGGCACCTGGACCGTCGCCTCCGCGAGCGCGCGCGGGCTGCGGATCGTGGAGTTGAGGATCGCATCCGAGGCCAGCTTCTCGTTCGGCACGACGAGCCGGTCGTTGTCGCGCGTCCGGATCCAGGTGTAGGTGAGCCCGATGTCCTCGACCACGCCCTTCGTCCCCTGCACCTCGACCTCGTCGCCCAGCCGGAGCGGCTGGCTGATCGCGATCAGAAGCCCCGCGACCACGTTGCCGATCGTCCGCTGGCTCGCGAAGCCGACCACCAGGCCGATCACCGCCGACGAGGCGAGCACGGCCCCCGCGATCGCGCGGACCTCTGGGATCACGAGCAGCGCCGACATCACTCCGACGAACACGATCAGCGAGAAGAGCGCCCGGCGGAGCACGCGGTAGCGAGTCACCGAGCCGGGGGTGAGCTCCTGGCGCGAGATCCGCCAGTCGACGAGCTTGGCCACGGCCGCAGCGATCGCGATCACCACGACGGCCACGATCAGGTGCTGCCAGAACTCGGGCACGTGCACCTATTCGTCCCAGTCGACGGGTTTCCGGCCGGCGAACCCCTCGTCGAGGCCGTGCCAGTAGCGGACGTCGTCCTCGCCGACCCGCCAGCAGAGCAGGACGGCGACACCGTGGCGGCGCGCGGGAAAGTCCAGGAGCCCGAGATCGAGATCCTTGACCACGACCCCGAGGTCGCCGAGATGCTCCACGCACGCGATCGCCGCCTCGGTCAGCCCGGCGAGCTCCGACTGGGCCGCGTTCAGGTCGCCGGCCGCGTAGCCGCCACCGTTGCCTCCGATCGCCGTCACGATCGCGCCCTGCTCCCGCTCGAGTGCGCGCATGCGCGCGCGAAGCGCGACGAGCCGTTCGGCGGCAGGGCGCACCTCCGGGAGGGCACTGTTAGCCTCGATGAGGGTGAACATGCGATCCAGCACGGCGCCGCCGTATCGTAGGGACACGGACTTTCACGGCGCGGGGCCGACGCTGGTGGGCTGGCTGGTGCTGGTCGGGGCGATGATCGCCGTCGCCTACTTCGGTCGCGCGACGGAGGGCAAGCCCGATCCGCAGGTTCTCTACCGCTGGTCGACCGCGGCGGGCGGCCTCGTCCAGGACGGCATCATCCTGGCGGTGGTGCTCGCGCTCGCTCGCGGCAACCGGGCCCTGCTCGGGCTTCACCGGCCGTGGTCGATCTGGCGGGCACTGCGGATCGTGGGTCTCACGATCGTCGGTATCTACGCGTTCGAGCTCCTCTACGGCGCGATCGCGCATCCGGGGAACGAGCAGGGCCTGACACCGGGCCGCTGGGAGCCGTCGCACGCGGTCGCCTACGTCGTGAACGGGATCGTGATCTGCTCGTGGATCCCGTTCGTGGAGGAGGTGACCTTCCGCGGGCTCGGCTACTCGCTGCTCGAGCGGTTCGGGCGATGGCCGGCGATCCTGGTCGTCGGCGTGATCTTCGGCCTCGCGCACGGGCTCGTCGTCTCGCTGCCCGTGATCGTCGTCTTCGGGTGCGTACTGGCCTGGATCCGCTCCACGACGCGGAGCGTGTATCCGGGGATGCTCGCCCACGCGACGTTCAACCTGATCGCGCTGGTCGCCGCCGTCACGATCGGAACCCGGTGACGTCACTAGGCTTCCGGAATGGGCGACAACGGGCTCGAGGCCTACCGGGAGCAGATCGACGAGATCGACCGGGCGATCTTCGCGGCGTTCAATCGCCGGCTCGAGCTCGTCGGCGAGCTGAGGCGCTACAAGGACGAGCACGGTCTCGCGTTCGTCGACCCAGGCCGCGAGGCGGCGATGGTCGAGGAGCGGCTACGCGAGAATCCGGGGCCGCTCAGCGAGCGCGGGCTGCGGGCGCTCCAGCGCGAGCTGCTCGCACTCACGAAGAGCGAGCTCGTTCAGGGAGAGTCTTCCTCGTCGTCGCCCGGCTCCTCCTCGACCGGTTCGACCTCGACCTCCGCGAAATCCTCCGCCGACACGTGATCGAGGAAGCGGCGGAACTCGTCGACGACCTCCTCCTCGTTGACCTCGTCGCCTTCCATCTCGATCGCCGACTCGTTGATCACCTCGTCGGCCGCGAAGATCGGCGCCTGCGCGCGAACCGCCACCGCGATCGCGTCGGACGAACGCGAGTCGACCTCCACCTCCGCGCCGTTCTGGGCGACGGTGATCGAGGCGTGAAACGTGTTCTCGCGCAGCTCGGTGACGGTCACCCTGACGACGTCGGCGTCCAGCTCGCCCAGGATGTTGACGAGCAGATCGTGCGTGAGCGGCCGCGGGGCCTCGGCCCCCTGCAGCTTCATCAGGATCGCCGCCGCCTCGGGATGGCCGATCCAGATCGGCAGGTACCGGTTTCCGTCGGCCGTCTTCAGCAGCACGATCGGCTGCTTGCCGACCAGGTCGAACGAGACGCCGTAGATCGTCATCTCGACCATCGATATCTAGATTACCCGGGCGGTTGGGTGCAAACGTACGGTCGCCGACACGGCTACACTCCCGCCCGCGCGGGCGATTAGCTCAGCTGGTTAGAGCGCCGCTCTGATAAGGCGGAGGTCCCTGGTTCGAATCCAGGATCGCCCATCTCATCTCTGGCGCCGGCGGCCGGTCCGGGGCGGTGCAGTCGGTCAGTGCAGCACGCGCGTGCGATGGACGTAGTCCTCCACCGCGTGCAGGAAGCTCTCGTCGGAGGCGAGCTCGGCGACCGTCACCTTCGTCTCCTCGTCGAGGTCGCGGTCGTCGCGCAACTCGCGCAGGAACGGAGCGAGGCGGCCGTTCTGCGACAGGTGCGCCATGCGCAGGAACAGGCTCCGCGTTCCCTCGTCCTGCGAGATCGCCTCGAGCGACTCGATGTCCGACAGCCACAGTCCGATCCCGTCCACAAAGATGCAACGCGGGCGGGTGAGCCCGGGTTACGGCAGGCTTCGCGCGCGGCCGAGCAGCCGCTCGAGCGCCTCGGTGAGCTCCTCGACCTGCGTGCGGCCGTCGAGCGGGACGTGCAGGCCACTCCCGCCGACCCTGGCGTCGAAGCCGGTGAGCTGCTTGACAGCCTGCTCGAGCCGACGCGCGGCGGCGGGATCGACCGTCGTTGCCCGCCGCTCCCTGGTGCGGGCGCCACCGGAGCGGGCGGCTCGCTCCGCGGCACGCACCGACAGCCCCTCGCGCACGATGCGCTTCGCCAGCTTGCGCCGCTCGGCGTTGTCCGGCACCGCCAGCACCGCGCGCGCATGTCCCTCGCTCAGCTCGCCGCGGTCGACCATCGCGAGCAAGTCCTCCGGCAGCTCGAGCAGGCGCACCCGGTTCGAGACCGCCGGCTTCGATCTGCCGACGCGCCCGGCGACCTCTCCGAGGGAGAAGCCGAACTCGTCGAGCAGCACGGCGTACGCTCGCGCCTCCTCGACCGCCGAGAGATCCTCGCGGGCGACGTTCTCGACGAGGCCGAGCAGCAG
>JBOGZX010000517.1:0-7169 GCA_050697615.1 Gaiellaceae bacterium | reverse complement strand
GCCCTCTCCCTCAGCCCGCCCGAAGCCGACCGACTCGTTGATCTCCTAGCTGGCCTACGGGTCACGCGCCTCCGACGGGTCGAAACGACGCTGTTTCGGCGTGCGAGAGCGCTTGCCGACTCGCTCGCCCATGCCGCCTCACCGCCGCGATAACGCGGCAACGCCCAGGCGTCATCCCGACACACTGGCGCAGACAAGAGTGTCGAAACCGGCGCGCGCCCAGGCGTCAGGTAGCGGGCACTCGCGGTCCGCTCCACTCACGGGCCCCCACTACCGGAGCGGATGGGCGGCGAAGAACGCCCAGATCAGGGTGTCCGCGTTCGCGGCATTCGATTGCGGCCCCAGCACCGAGGTGTACAGCCTCGGCAGATGCGGACCACCTGGCCATTCGTGGCCCTCGCCGCTGATCGTGTAGAGCTCGACCGTCGTCCCCCGGCTGCAGCCGGTGTAGGTCGCAAGGGTGGCGCCGGGCGCCTGCTTCGACTTTTTCGCCTTGCTTGCGCACTTGTCCTGAACGGCCCAGTCCTTGGCTGCCTGAAGCACGGAGTATGTCCAGTACGCCTGCCCGTGCCCTCCGTACGGATCGATCGGATCAGCGGTGCCGTGAAACGAGATCACTGCAATCGGTCGGGTCGCGGGGCATGGGCTCGGATGGCGCAGGCCGGAGACCGGGGCGACTGCCGCGAACGTCGTCGCGGCGTCGCAGGCGAGCTGACTCGCAATGCGGGCACCACCGGAGAAACCGGTCGCGAACACACGGTGACTGTCGATACAGAGGGTCTGCCCGAGAACGCCGACAAGCTTGGTCAGGAACGTGATGTCGGCGGCGGCGCCGTTCGGCACAGCGCGGCCGCCGACGAGTGGCACACCGGGAACGTTCCAGTCGAAGCCGGTGCCCTCGGGGATCAGCCCCTGTGGGTAAGCGACGATGAATCCATGGGCGTCCGCGGTCACATCCATCCCGGTGAAGCGCTCCTGAGCCGCAGCGGTGCTGCCGCTACCGTGGAGGTTCAGGACAAGCGGCACGCGCTTAGATCCCGAGTACCCGGTCGGGATGTGGACGATTACCGTCCTGGCGCGGCCTTCCAAGGTGAACGTTGAGGACGTCGAGCCCGGTGCAACCGAATGGCCGCAACCGCCCGCCGAGGCCGTTCCACGGGCGGTAGCCGCGCCACAAGCGACCACGACGCCGACCACCAAGACGAGCACGCCGGTGACGACACGCAACAGCCGCCCGCCGACCACTCTCTTTCCGATCATTCCCCGCCCATCGACCGGAGTATAGAACCCTGCACCGAACCCTCACAGCACAATCCACGCCCCACCAGCGCGGTGCCTTGCCCTGCCTGCGGTCGCGATCCATGCAGCTGGCGCCGCGAACACGCAAGTCGACTTCAATAAGATCGTCGATGCCGCTCGTGCCGAGATGATCGTCCATTACCGTTGCCTATGCGGGGCCGAGAAGGTCGAACGCGTGTAATTCAATTTGAGCGACGGGTAGGGCGGGCTCCGAAGCGTTCGGCTTCAGGTCAGCAACGGCATCGATCCGCCGAGAGCGGCCCGCGCTTCTCGATTCTCAGCCCTCCGTCGCGCCCAGTTACTGACAGACAGGCACGTGATCGCCTATCTCGGCGTGCTCATCGTTGACCATCGCTTTCGCGGCAGGGGGATCGGCCGCGCGTTGGTCGCCGAGTTGTTCGAGCGGTCGGGGCTCCCCCGGGTCGACTTGCTCTCCGAAGATGGCTCGACCACGTTCTACGAATCGCCGCCGCACAAGGTCAAGCCGGGGTATCGCATCTACCAGGAGCCGCACTAAGGGCTGCCCTCAGGGTGCACTGCGAAACGCTCGCCCACGTCAGCGATCGCTCCGCCGATCCTCAGCGTCCAAAGGCCCACGCCACCATCAGAGGGAACTCTTCTCTCCAGAAGTCGGCGCCGTGCGACCCGACCCGTTCGACCATGACAACGTCCGCGCCTGCGTCGCTGAGCGCGACGGCGAGCGCCAGCTCTCCGCCTGCGGACACACCGAACACCGCGGTGTGCTCGGCAGGCAACACAACTCCAAAGCGCGACCCGACCCATCTGCGGATTCCTTGACGAAGAACTGCTCGTGAGCAGCAAACCGCCACGGTTCGAAGCCTGGTGAGTACTCCTGGAGCCGCAGCGTCTCGTCGTCAAGACGGTGTGCACCGACGATCATCGTCGCCGGCACGCCGGCCGTTTCCAACTCGCCACCCCACCGCGAGATCAACTGGCCGTCACCCGCAAACACGATTCCCTGGGGCGGATCCCGAGGGAGGTAGACCGTGACGGGCCGACCGCCGTCGTACTCGAACGCCTCAGTGACCAACTGACTCGCGATGGACTCGATCCTAGGAGCGGGACGGAGGACGCGCTCCGGTGGGCGGCCGCCAGGGCCCATGCTCGTGAGCGAGCCAGACCAGCTCCGGCTCGAGAGCGCGCACCCGCAGCTGGCCCTCCGTGCGCGGCTCGTCGAGCTCGTCGAAGCGGACGGCCACGTCACCGCCGACGATGACCGGACGCCCGCCCGTCTCGACGACGACCACCTGCATACCGCGCGTGTGGCCCGGCGCCGGCACGAGGCGGAGCCCCGGCAGCAGCTCGAGCTCGCCCTCGACCGGCTCGTAGCTCACGCCCGGCGCGTCGACCCATTCGCGGATCGTGTAGTCGTCCTCCGTGCGTGCGTCCTCGAGCTCCTGCCGCTGAACGTAGATCGGGCGTCCGGCGAACAGGTGGTTGCCGCCGCAGTGGTCGAAGTGCAGGTGCGTGTTGACGACCATGTCGACGCTATCGAGGTCGAAGGCCTGCTCGCTCAGCGGGACCAGACGGGGATCCATGTCGATCACCTCCGAACGCAGCTCCGTCATGCCGGTGTCGACCAGCACTCGGGCGTCGGGATGGTCGATGACGTGGACGCAGACCGGCCAACGCTCGCCCTCGACGAGCAACTCGGCCACCGGCAACGGCGTGATCGTGGGCGGCGGCACTCGCCCATTCTGTCACCGGCCGACGTGCCTGCACGGCCGATTGCCGCCGCACGGCGTCGAGCCGAATCAGCCGCCGCCGTAGATCGAGATCGGGAGCGAGTCGAGGAGCACCTCGTCGGCGGGATCGGGGACCTCGCGGAGTAGGCGCTCGAGCACGAAGCGGCCGCCCGGGGCGGCCGCGAGCAGGCGCGTCTCGACCTCCTCGAGCGAGGGCAGCATCACCAGCTCCTGCTTGAACGCGCGCGGGAACCGGCCGCGGCCGAGATACCAGCCGTAGAACTTCTTGAGAAACCCGAATGCACGGCGCTCGCCGAGCTCGCGCACCGTCTCGCGTACGAAGAGCAGCAACTCGGCCACCACCTCCTCGCTGCTCGGCTCCGTCTCGTCGCCCATGATCTCCCGCAGCGCCCACGGATTGCCCTGCGCCGCCCGGCCCACCATCACCGCCGTCGCGCCGGTCGTCGCGAGCACGGCCCGGGCGCGGGCGCGCGAGCCGATGTCGCCGGATGCGATCACCGGCACGTCGACGAGCGACACGAGCTCGGCGGTGAGTCGGTGGTCGGCGGTGCCGGTGTACATCTGCTTCGCCGAGCGTGGGTGGAGAGTGAGCGACGCAGCGCCGGCCTCGACGAGGCGCGGCCCGACTTCGAGGCACCGCCGGGAGCCGTTCTCGACGCCCCGGCGCATCTTCACGGAGACGGGCAACGGCGTCGCCGTGGCGACCGCCTCGACCAGCTCGCAGGCGAGGTCGACGTCATCGAGGAGCGAGGCTCCCGCGCCGGTCTTCGTCACCTTTCTCACCGGGCAGCCGAAGTTCATGTCGACGATGTCGGCGCCGGCCGCCTGGACCATGCGCGCCGCCTCGGCCATGGCGACGGGGTCGGAGCCGAAGATCTGGATGGCGAGCGGGTGCTCGTCGGAGGAGACCCGCAGGTAGCCGAGCGTCCGCTCGTTCCGGTGCTGGATTCCCGCTACGGAGACCATCTCGGAGCACACGAGACCGGCCCCGAACCGGCGCCCCTGGCGGCGAAATGCCTGCACGCTCACGCCCGCCATCGGAGCCAGGACGAGCCGCCCCGGGATCTCGACGCCGCCCAGCTCCCAGCGCTCCGTCATGTCGATGTTCACGATGTGTGAATGGTAGCCCCGAGCCGTTGCGTCGCCCTTGACAGCGCGGCTACGATTCCCGACCGTTTCCGGCGGGCCACAGGAGGGCGTGCTTGAAGGAAGTGATCCTCACAGCCGAGGGGTACAAGAAGCTCCACCAGGAGATCGACTACCTGCGGGGCGAGAAGCGCCGCGAGGTCGCGGAGCGGATTCGGGTCGCGCGCGAGTTCGGCGACATCTCGGAGAACGCCGAGTACGACGACGCGAAGAACGAGCAGGCGATGCTCGAGCACAAGATCGCGCAGCTCGAGGAGCGCCTCCTCAGCGCGCGCGTGATCACGAAGAAGGAGATCTCGAAGGACGCCGTCTCGATCGGCTCCCGCGTCCGCCTGCGCGACATGCAGGCGAACAAGACCTTCGAGTACCACATCGTCGGCTCCGCCGAGGCGAACCCCGCCGAGAACAAGCTGTCGAACGAGTCGCCGGTCGGCAAGGCGATTCTCGGGCACAAGAAAGGCGACGTGGTCGAGGTGACCGCCCCCCGCGGCGCGCTCAAGTTCAAGATCATGGAGATCAAGGCCGCCTGATCCGTACTCTGAGGGGCACGATGGAGGTCGTGCGGCTCGAGGAGACGCGGTTGAGCGAGGCGAGTGCCGTGCTCGCACGTGCGTTCCAGGAGGACCCGGCTTGGGTGTGGATCTTCCCCGACGCCGACCGTCGAAGCGCACTCCTACCGTGGCTCTTCAGGGTCGGGTTCGACGTGACCGCCGCCGACGTCTACGCCGTCGGCAACCCACTCGTCGGCGCGGCCCGCTGGTCGCACGGGCGCCCGCCGATGCGCGTGGGGGCGACGTTGCGCGCGCTCGTCGCCACACCCTTCCGGCTCGGCCGGGCGACGTCGCCGTTCCTCGCGTACGGCCATGCAGTCGAGAAGCTGCGTGCCGAGGTTGCCGGCGGGCCGCACTGGTACCTCGCCGGCATCGGCGTCGACCCGCCCGCGCAGCGGCAGGGGATCGGCGGCGCACTGCTGGGGCCGGGGCTCGAGGCGGCCGAGCGCGAGCGCCTGCCGGCCGTGCTCCTGACGAACAACGAGGACAACCTGAGCTTCTACGAGGCGCACGGGTTCTCGGTCGTCCGCGAGGGCCGAACGCCCGAGGAGGGGCCGAACGCCTGGGCCATGGTGAAGGCGCCGTGACCCCCAAGCGGTTCCCCGACCGCGACGAGATCGCGCGCGTCCGCGAGGAGGCGGCCGCCCTTCCCGAAGGAGTCGAGGGAGCCGTCGAGCGCCGGCTCGCCGGCCGTGTGCTGGCCCGTCGGGACATGGGCAAGCTCGTCTTCTGCGACCTCGTCGACCGGAGCGGCCGCATCCAGCTCCTGTGCCCGGTGGCGCGCACGGGCGAGGTCGACGTCCATCTCGGCGACGTCGTCGGCGCGATCGGCAAGCCGACGAAGAGCCGCCGCGGCGAGCCGTCGCTGATCGTCGACGAGCTCGTCCTGCTCTCCCGCGTCCGCTCGCCGCTGCCGGACACGTTCCACGGCCTGACCGACGTCGAGCAGCGCTACCGGCGCCGCTACCTCGACCTGCTGATGAACGAGGAGACGCGGGCCGACTTCATGGCCCGCGCGGCGATCGTGCGCTCGATCCGGGGCTACCTCGACGGCGAGGGGTTCGTCGAGGTCGAGACGCCCGCGCTGCAGGCGGACTACGGGGGCGCGTTCGCCCGTCCGTTCGCGACGCACCACAACGAGCTCGACCAGGACCTCTACCTGCGGATCGCCGGCGGCGAGCTCTACCTGAAGCGGCTGATCGTCGGCGGCCTCGAGAAGGTCTACGAGATCGGCCGCGTGTTCCGCAACGAGGGCGTCTCCTACAAGCACAACCCCGAGTTCACGATGCTCGAATGGTACGAGGCCTATGCCGACTACCGCGACACGATGGACCGGTTCGAGACGCTCGTCGAGCGGGTCGCGCTCGACGCGCTCGGGACGACGACCTTCACCTACCGCGGTCACGAGATCGACGTGAAGCGGCCGTGGCGGCGGCTGAGGCTCGTCGACGCCCTGGCCGAGCACGGCGTCTGGTCGCCCGACGAGCACGAGCTGCGGCGCATCCTGAACGAGCGCGGGATCGACACGACGCAGGACACCACGTGGGCGCAGCTCGTCGACCACGCGCTCACGAACTACGTCGAGCCGCGCCTCGTCGAGCCGACCTTCCTCTACGACTACCCCGTGAGGCTCTCGCCCTTCGCCCGGCTTGCCGACGGCGACGACGAGATCGCCGAGCGGTTCGAGGGCTACATCGGCGGCACCGAGATCTGCAACGCGTTCAGCGAGCTGAACGACGCGGTCGAGCAGGAGGAGCGCTTCCGGATGCAGGCGGAGGAAGGAGCCGGCGGGAACGTCGAGGCCGAGCCCGGCGACGAGGATTACGTGCAGGCGCTCTCCTACGGCATGCCACCGACGGGCGGCATCGGCTTCGGGATCGACCGCCTGGCCATGATGCTGCTCGGCAAGGACTCGATCCGCGACGTGATCCTCTTTCCCGCCCAGCGTGCGAAGAACGGCTGAACCGGGCGATCCCGTGCGCTCCGGGGGCCGCGCCCCGCGGCGCACCCGGCGGGGCGAGTACCATGCCCCTTCCGGAAAAGCTCATCTGTTTGCACCGCCGGGTCAGGCGGAAGAGAGGTAATACGTGTTCGAGAGATTCACCGAGAGAGCTCGCCAGGTCGTCGTACTCGCACAGGACGAGGCGCGTGCCCTGAAGCACAACTACATCGGTACGGAGCACATCCTGCTCGGCCTGCTGCGCGAGGAAGAAGGCCTCGCAGCGCGGGTGCTCGAGTCGCTCGACATCACGGTCGAGGAGGTGCGCGCGCAGGTCGCCCGCATCGTCGGCCAGGGCGACGAGGTCACGACCGGCCAGATCCCCTTCACGCCGCGCGCCAAGAAGGTGCTCGAGCTGGCGCTGCGCGAGGCGCTCTCGCTGGGCCACAACTACATCGGCACCGAGCACATCCTGCTCGGCCTCGTTCGCGAGAACGAGGGCGTCGC
>JBOGZX010000516.1:0-3752 GCA_050697615.1 Gaiellaceae bacterium | reverse complement strand
CGGGGGCGCGGGGCGGCGACGCGCGCTCGTCCTCTGCCGCCCTCCGGCGGCGAAGCTCGGCCTGCCGGGCGAGCGCCGCCCGATGAGCGGCGGCGGCCTGCTCCGCTTCGAGGCGCCGCCTCGCCTGGGCCGCGAGCCGCGCCTGCTCTCGCTGCTCGCGTGCCCGGATCGACGCCACCTCGGACTGCACCGAGGCGAGCAGCGTGCGGCGGCGCGCGAGGAAGTCGCCGATCTGCGCGCGCTGACGCGCGAGCTGCTGCAGCGCGCCGCTCCGCTCCTGCTCGGACGCCAGCAGCGTCTCCTCCGCGCGGGCGAGCCGCCGCCGCTTCGCCTCCGCGCTCCGGGCGAGCCTCGCGTCGGAGGAGGTGATCGACTCCTTCGCCTGCACACGGTCGATCACGTCGCCGAGCGTGGCGCTGCCTGCGATCACGTCGATCGTGGAGGGATCGTCGGTCTCGTAGAGCACGACGAGACGCTGCGCGACCTGGGCCTCGACGCGCTTCTGCGCCGCCCTTGCCCGGCGAAGCGCACGCTCGTTGCTGTTCAGGTTCGCCTCTGCGCTCCGCAGTTGCAGACGCGCGAGGTTCCAGTTCTCGTCGGTGCGGTCGAACCGGCGGTCGAGCGCGTCCACCTGTGCGAGCACCGCCTCGGCCTGCGCCTGCTTTGCCTTCAGCGCGGGCGAAGGACCGCGGCCGAGCGGGGCGGCGTCGAGCGGCGTCGCCACGAACGCGGCGGCCAGCGCCGTCGTCGCGGCGGCCCAGAGGAGCGGAAATCTCATAACCTCCGCCCTTCGCGCCGGCATCGCCGTCTCCTGTCCGTCAGGGACCCTCCGGCACGCCCTCGGACGAGCATCGCCGTCACGACCGCCCCGACGCTACTTCGCGTCCGGCTCGTTGACAAGCGCGGACGCCCGGCTCAGGCAGGATCAGATCAGCAGCTCGACGCGCACGTCGAGCTCACGGTACGTCTCGAGCGCGCGCCGATCGCGCGTCGCGAGCGCGAGGCGGTGCTCGTTCGCGCAGGCGCCGACGAGCGCGTCGTAGACGGCTCCCCCCGCGATGCCCGAGGCCGCAAGTTCGGCGAGCAGCGTCGCCGTCGCCTCGGCGCCGAGGAACCTCGTGTGGGGGAAGCTCACCGCCAGCAGGTGCGCGACTGTTGCCGGCGCCCGACGCGCGGGCGACGGCAGCCGGGTCAGCACCGAGAAGGTCTCGAACGCCGCGTGGCCGGCGAGGCCGAGCCGACGCTCGCGCAAGGCCGTGAACGTCCGCTCGTGATGCTCGTGGTCGGCGACGGTCAGCGCAACCGCGACGCTCGTGTCGACCAGGAGTGCCGGTGTCCTACTTCTGGGCGGCATCGCGCAGCGAGCGCAGGAGGCCGTCGTCGAGACGGCGCCCGGCAGCCGGGATGACGAGGCGGTCGTCACGCTCCTCGAGGAGCTCCGTCCCCGGAAGCGGCTCGACCCGCACCCCGGCGCCGTACGCACTCACCTCGACCTCACCGGGCCGAAGGCCGAGCTCGTCGCGAAGCTGCTTCGGGATGACCAGGCGACCTGCCTTGTCAATGGTTGCCCGCATGGTGATAGACTACCATCGAAGCGGCATCGGTCGACCTGCGGGGCGACCACACTGAGGCTGTGGCCGCCCGCGTCGCTCGCTGCCTGAGCCGGCGGCGGTCGTGGTGTTCTTGGAAGGCGCGCCAGCGCTCGAACAGCCGCCTGGTGAGGGCGAGGCCGGACTCGCCGAACTGTTTCTGTTTCGCCCGCGCCCCCGCGTGACGGCGAAAGTCGCGGACGAGGTGTTGCCGGCAGACCTGGCGCTGCTCCGGTTCGAGGTGGTCGTAGGCCGACAGGCGGTCGGAGCAGACGATCCCGACCAAGTCGTTGCCGAGCAGTTCCTGCAGCCGGTCGCGGTGGCCACCTCGGCGACGCGGAAGACGGCGGCCGTCGACGTGGTCGTCGACAGCGTGCGTTGCTCGCCGGCTCGGTACAAGCCGGCCTCGTCGATCTTGACCGCCTCGCGCTCCAGCAGGGCGGCGCGGTTGCGTGCGGTCAGCGTGACCAGCGCCGCTTGCAACCTCGGACCGAAGGCCGAGCCTTGAAGCCCGGCCGGCAGCGTCGCGGGCGTCTCCCGCCGGCAGCGCGGACAGCAAAATCGGTGCGTAGGGTGCTCGCTCAGGAGGAGCGCGGTCGGCGGCAACCGGCCAGCTGCTGGCGGCCGTATGTCCGTGACGCTGACCGTTGCTGCTCGTCGAACACGTGGCCGCAACCTTGGCAGCGCTCGGGGTGGTAGTCAACGGTCTCGTCGACCTGATTCTCGGGCGTGAGCCAATCGGGGCTGTGGAGCGGGCGAAGGAGTGGTCGAAGCGGGAGGGCAGCGCAAGGCTGGCGGCCAGCCCGGCCATCAGGAGCCGCGCGTAAGCCGGATGAAGGCGGGAGCGCATCCCGTTCTGGTACCGTATTGGTATGAGCAAGCAGATCGCCGTTCGCCTGCCGGATGATCTCGTGGCGTTTCTCGACGAGGTCGTGACCAGTGGCAGGCAGCGCAGCCGTGCGGCTGTCGTGTCGCGAGCACTCGAACGGGAGCGGCGACGGTCGCTTGCGGCCCGCGACGCGGAGATCCTCGCCGCGACCGGGCCGGACCCAGAGCTGGCTGGCCTCGCCG
Source organism: Gaiellaceae bacterium (assembly GCA_050697615.1). Taxonomy (GTDB): domain Bacteria; phylum Actinomycetota; class Thermoleophilia; order Gaiellales; family Gaiellaceae; genus PALSA-600. Next base: position 1,092 of record JBOGZX010000516.1, on the reverse strand, counting down.
ACTACGCCGCCGGAACAGCGCTCGAAGACTGATGCGACCGATTCATGTGGGGCAACTCGACAAGTCACGCCCGGTGCTGGTGCTGACACGAGAACTCGTCCGGGCCCATCTGAACACCGTGACGGTCGCTCCGATTACGACCACGGTTCGCGGCCTATCGAGCGAGCTCCTGGTCGGGCCGGCGAACGGCCTCGACGGTCAGGGCGTTGTCGCGTGCGACCACATCACAACGGTTCCGGCCGAGGCTCTTGGCCGACAGATCGGCTATCTCCTCGATGAGCAAGAGGCGGAGCTCACCGGGGCGATCCATGCAGCTTTCGACCTCGACTGACTGACGGCTTCCGGATTCGGGGCGGGCTTTGGCTTCGATCTCTCGACAGCATTTGGTATCTGACGGCCAGGGCACGGCCAGTCGTAGTCGGTCTGCGCAAGCGGGCTATCCGGTTGACGCCCCCTTTGTGCTGATTCCGTCATGCGCGGCTGCGATCGTTGGCGGGGTGGATGCTCCGATCGGCGGCCGGGACTACCCGCGGACGCTGCGCGAGTCCAACAAGTGGTTCGCTGACGAGGCGGCCTGCCTCGACTACCTCGCGCGCCTGCGCTGGTCGGGCGGCTTCGCCTGCCCGGTGTGTGGTGGGCGGCGTTTCTGGCGGATGAGCAAGGGGCGCAATGTGTGTTGCGCGGGCTGCCGGGCGGATGTGTCGGTGACCGCGGGGACGATCTTCGCCGACACGCATCTGCCGCTCGCGACCTGGTTCGCGGCGGCCTGGTACGCGACCGGTACCAAGCACGGTGTGAGCGCGCTCTCGCTGCAGCGTGTGCTCGGGGTCGGCAGCTACGAGACGACCTGGGCTCTGCTGCACAAGCTGCGCCGGGCGATGGTCAGGCCCGGCCGCGACCGACTTGCCGGCGAGGTCGAGGTCGACGAGACCTACGTCGGCGGCGTCGCGCCGGGCAAACACGGCCGTGGAGCGCAAAAGAAGACGCCGGTGCTGATCGCGGTCGAGAAGCGCGGCACCGGCATGGGCCGCGTCCGCTTCGCACCGATCGCCGACACCAGCGCCGACAGCCTCCTACCGGCGATCGAGGAGC
>JBOGZX010000515.1:0-6599 GCA_050697615.1 Gaiellaceae bacterium | reverse complement strand
GTCATCGACTGCACGACGACGGGCGCACCGCCGCCGATCGTGACGCCGCCTACGTTGACGGAACGCTTGCTCGCCATGGGCTGAGGTTAGCCACCAGGGCCGAAGAGGTCGTTCCGCAGGCCGAAGTACATGAGCACCGCGAACAGGGTCAGCCCGACCACGGAGTAGCGCACGTAGACCGTCTGCCGGAAGGTGCGGCCGCGCAGCTTCTCGACCAGCGCCATCACGATGTGACCGCCGTCGAGCGGCAGCACCGGCAGCAGGTTCAGGAGGCCCAGCGCGAGACTGATCAGGCCGAGGACGAACAGGAAGTCGCGGAGCCCCTGGCGCCAGGCCTGCGCCGACACGCGCACGATGCCGACGGAGCTCGACACCTGATTCGTGTCGTGCCCGGTGGCGAGGTGCCCGATTCCGCGCACCGTGTCGGCGGTGATGCTCCAGGTGAGCTTCAGCGCGTCGCGCGAGGCCGCCGGGATCGACTCCCCCGGCCCGGTCCGCGCCTCGATCGCGATCCCGATCCGGTAGGAGCCCTGGTCCTCCTTCGCCCGCAGCGGGCCGATCGTGACGCGGCGGCCGTGTCGCAGGACGACCAGCGTGAAGGGCTTGCCGTCCGTCGCGCGGATGTGCGCCGGGATGTCCTTCGGCTTCATCGTCTGCCCCTGGACGCGCACGATCCGGTCGCCGACCCGGATGTTCGCCGCCTGGGCCGGGCTGCTCGCGACCACCTGGCCGACGACGTTCGTGTTGCGCTCCGCCGCGACCATGAACAGGCACGCGAACAGGACGATCGCGAAGACGAAGTTGACACCAGGGCCGGCGAAGATGGCGACGAGGCGCTTCCAGGTGGACTGCCGCCAGTAGGCGTCCGGCGCAAGCGACCATTCGAGCTCCTGCCACATGCGCGTCTCGCCGAATGCCGGCCGGAGCTCCTCGAGCGCCTCCCGGGCGCGCGAGAGATCGCCCGCCTCGACGGCGGAGTCGAGCTGAGCCAGCTTCGCCCGGTGCTGCTCCCGTTCCTCGGGCTTTAGCGTCGCCGCGAGGTCGCCGGCCGACGGCCGGTTCATGCCCGGGATCTTCACGTAGCCGCCGAGTGGGATCGACCCGATCCCGTACTCGACGCCGCGACGCGTCCGCTTCCAGATCGCGGGGCCGAAGCCGATGTAGAACTTGCGCGGCGTCATTCCCACCGCGCGCGCGGCGAAGAAGTGGCCGGCCTCGTGGATCATCACGAGCACGGCCAGGCCGACGATCGCGGCGGCTATGCCCAATCCCGCTCCACCGCCGGCGAAGCCGGCGCCTCCGCTCCCTGTGCGGCTCCGTCGAGCCTACGCCTCGGATGCAATTCTCCGGCCATCAGCTCGCGGGCGCGTGCGTCGGCCTCGTTCAGCTCGGCGAGGTCGCGGGCCGGCGCCCCGTCGACGCGCGCGAGCACCTCCTCCACGTGCGAGGCGATCTCGAGGAAGCCGATCGCGCCCTCGAGGAAACGGGCGACGGCGACCTCGTTCGCCGCGTTGAACGCGCACGGAAACGTGCCGCCGCGTTCGCCCGCCTCGCGGGCGAGTGCCAGCATCCGGAACGTCCCGGTGTCCGGCGCGAAGAACTCGAGCGGCGCGGCAGTGAGGTCGAGGGCCGGCACCGGCGTCTCGGTGCGCCGCGGGTAGGTGAGAGCGTACGAGATCGGCACGCGCATGTCCGGATACCCAAGATGCGCGATCGCTGCACCGTCTCGGAACCGGACGAGGCCGTGCACGATCGACGTCGGCTGTACGACGACCTCGATCCGGTCGTACGGCAGCCCGAACAGAAAGTGGGCCTCGATCACCTCGAGCCCCTTGTTGGCGAGGGTCGCCGAGTCGATCGTGATCTTGGCGCCCATCGCCCATGTCGGGTGGGCGAGCGCCTGCTCCGCCGTCACGTTGGCCAGCTCGTCGCGCGTCCGCCCGCGGAACGGCCCGCCGCTCGCGGTGAGGACCAGGCTTTCGGGCTCGCCGGCTTGCGCGCACTGGAAGAGCGCGGAGTGCTCGCTGTCGACGGGGATCAGGAGGCCGCCGCCGCGCTCGCGGGCGGCGAGCGCCAGCTCCCCGGCGGCGACGAGGCTCTCCTTGTTCGCGAGGGCGAGCGTGACGCCGTGCTCGAGCGCCCACATCGTCGCCGTCAGGCCGGCGAACCCGAGCGTCGCGTTCAGCACCACGTCGGGCCGCGCCCGCTCGAGGAGGCCGGTCGGGTCGCCGCCGACCTGGGTCAGAGGCGCGAGTCCGTCGATCGGCGTCGACCCCGACGTGGCCGCGACCAGCTCGAGCCCGTCGTTCGCGGCGATCACCTCGAGCGCCTGCCGGCCGATCGAGCCGGTCGCGCCGAGCAGGGCGATCCGCGTCATCCGAACAGTGTGCCGGACCGTTTGTAACAGACTGTTACTTTCCCGCTGTCCCGTCGTTCAGGAGACAAAGGCGAGAATCGTGAAGTAGGCGGCCGGGGCCGCCAGGTAGAAGGCGTCGAGGCGGTCGAGCATGCCGCCGTGGCCGCCCAGGAGGTTGCTGCTGTCCTTCACGCCCGCGTCGCGCTTCAGGAGCGACTCGAACAGGTCGCCGACGGGGGCCGCGATCGCGATCACGACGCCGAGCACGATCGACTGGCCGATCGTCAGGAAGTGCTGCTTGTACAGCACGACGAACACGACGAAGATCGTCGCGGCGGTCCCGAACACGAAGCCCTCCCAGGTCTTCCCGGGGGACGTCCTCGGCGCCATCTTGTGCCTGCCGAGCAGCCGGCCGCCGAAGTACGCGAGCGTGTCGCCCGCCCACACCGAGATCAGCACCGCATAGAGCGCAAGCCGTCCATGCTCCGGCACCGCCCGGATCAAGAGCAGGAAGCCGAGCCCGAGCCCGATCCACATCGCACCCAGCACCGTGCCGCCGATCGCGACCGTCGCGGCCTGGCGCGCCGCGGAGATCGCCTTCAGCGCGAACGCCAGCGCCAGCGTCGTCAGTGCGCCGCCGACCATCCAGTCCAGGCCGCCGAGCTCCGCACCCACGAGCGCGAGCACCGCTCCGACGTACCCGGCGGGGCTCAGCGGCTGCAGGCGGCGCGCCATCAGCCAGAACTCGTGCAGCGAGATCACCGCGGCGGCCAGGATCAGCGCGAACAGCCACCAGCCCCCGAGGTAGGCCGCGCCCAGCACGATCGGCAGCAGCACGACCGCTACCAGGATCCGCGACCAGAACGAGGTCATCGCCCGCCGAATCTTCGGCGCCGGGAGGCGTATTCCGCCAGCGACGCCCGCAGGTCGCGCTCGTCGAAGTCCGGCCACAGCTTGTCGACGAACACGAGCTCCGAGTACGCGAGCTGCCACAGCAGGAAGTTGGAGATGCGCAGCTCGCCGCTCGTCCGGATCAGCATGTCGGGGTCGGGGAGGTCCGGCGCGTACAGGTTGGCCGCGAACACGTTCTCGTCGATCTCCGACGGCTCCACTCCGCTCTCGACGATGCGGCGCGTCGCCTCCACGAGCTCGGCGCGCCCGCCGTAGTCGAACGCGACCCACAGGTTGATCCGGGTGTTCAGCTCCGTCCGGTCTTCCATCGCGTCCATCCGCCGGCGAACCTCGTCGGGGGCGCGATCGCGCCGCCCGATGAACCGAACCCGCACGCCCTGCTCGACCAGGTCGGGAAGCTCACGCTCGATCGTCTCCGCGAAGATCTCCATCAGCGCGTCGACCTCGTCCTGCGACCTGGACCAGTTCTCGGTCGAGAACGAGAAGATCGCGAGGTCGTGGATACCGATGTCGATCGCCGACTCGACGATGCGGCGCACGAGCCGTGCGCCGGCCCGGTGCCCCGCGGCAGCCGGCAGCCCGCGACGCTTCGCCCAGCGGCGGTTGCCGTCCATGATGATCGCCACCGACCGCGCGACCTCCGGCAGATCCGCCTCGGGCAGCGGCCGGGCACGCGCGATCGTCCAGATGCGCGAGATGATCCTCAAGGAGGTCAGACCTCCATGATCTCTGCCTCTTTGCGCTTCAGCAGCTCGTCGATCTTCGCGACGTGGTCGTCGGTGAGCTTCTGCACGCGCCCCTCGGCCGCGCGCTCCTCGTCGTCGCCGACGTCGCCGTTCCGGACCAGATCCCCGAGATGCTTGATCGCGTCGCGGCGCACGTTGCGAACCGAGATGCGTCCCTCCTCGGCCATCTGCCGGACCACCTTGACGAGCTCCTTGCGCCGCTCCTCGGTGAGCTGCGGAATCGGGAGCCGGATCAGCTTGCCGTCGTTCGACGGCGTCAGCCCGAGATCCGACTCCTGGATCGTCTTCTCGATCTGCTTGATCGAAGAGGGGTCGAACGGCTGGATCGACAGCAGACGGGGCTCGGGCGAGCTGATCGTCGCGATGTTCTTGAGCGGCGTGGGCGTGCCGTAGTAGTCGACCGCGATCCGGTCGAGCAGCGCGGGGGTCGCGCGACCGGTGCGAACCGAGTTGAAGTGCTCGTGCGTCGCATCGACGGATTTGTTCATCCGCTGCGTCGCGTCGGCGAGAAAGTCGTCGATGGGGGTCAACGTGCGCCTCCTTCCGGTCAGACGGCCGGGATCGAAAGAGCCGGGGTCGAAACGACGGTGCCGAGATGCTCGCCCTCCAGCACCCGTCCGATGTTGCCGGGCGCGAGCTCGAAGACGTGGATCGGCAGCTGATTGTCCATGCAGAGCGAGAGCGCTGTCGAGTCCATCACCTTCAGGCCCTGCTCGAGCGCCTGCAGGTGCGTCAGCGCCGGGATCAGCTTCGCCTCCGGCAGGACCCGGGGATCGCCGTCGAGGACACCCTCCACCCCGTTCTTCGCCATCAGGATCGCCTCGGCGCCGATCTCGAGCGCGCGCAGCGCCGCCGCGGTGTCGGTCGTGAAGAACGGGTTGCCGGTGCCAGCCGCGAAGATCACGATCCGTCCCTTCTCGAGATGGCGGACCGCGCGGCGGCGGATGTACGGCTCGGCCACCTCCTGCACCTCGATCGCCGAGAGCACGCGCGTGTCGGCCCCGTTCCGCTCGAGCGCCTGCTGCACCGCGAGCGCGTTCAGCACGGTCGCGAGCATGCCCATGTAGTCGCCGGTCGCGCGGTCCATCCCTTCCGCGGCGGCCGCCATGCCGCGGTAGATGTTCCCGCCGCCGATCACGATTGCGATCTCGGGGCCGCCCGCACGTACCTCGACCAGCTCGCGGGCAAGCCGGTCGACGGTCTGAGCGTCGAGCCCGTACTCGTGCGAACCCATCAGGGCCTCGCCGGAGAGCTTCAGCAGGACGCGCCGGAAGCCCACTACGAGACTGCGTACCAGGCGTAGTCGAGGAGCTCGATCCCCCGCTCCTTCAGGTACTGCGCGACGGTGCCGGTAGCCTCGTCGGAGCGGTACCACGTCTGCTCCGTGAGCACCGACTCGCCGTAGAAGCGCTTGTTCAGCTGGCCCTCGACGATCTTCCCGCGGACCTCCTCGGGCTTCGACTGCAGCTCCTCGGAGTTCGAGAGGATCTCCCGCTCGGCGTCGACGAGCTCCTGCGGCACCTCGTCGCGGGTCCCGTAGGTCGGGCGCGCGAACGTCAGGTGCAGCGCCAGGCTGCGCGCGGCTGACTCCTCGCCGCCCTTCGTGCGAACGAGCGCGCCCACCCGGTTCGCGGGAGCGTGCACGTAGTACGAGAGCCGTTCGTCGCTTGTGGACTGCATCCGCTTCGCGCCGACCACCTGGATGTTCTCGCCCAGGCGAGCCGTGAGCTCCACCCGATCTGCCTCGAGCTCGGCGGCCGCGCCGTCCCCGTGCTCGAAGACCGCCTGGAGCACCTTCTCCGCGTACGCGAGGAAGTCGTCGTTGTTCGATACGGGCTCGGTCTCGCAGCCGAGCGCGGCGAGCGCCCCGACCCCGTCGCGCACCAGCACGCCCACCTTGCCCTCGCTCGTCTCGCGGTCGGCCCGCTTCGCGGCCGATGCCATGCCCTTCTCGCGGAGCAGCTTGACGGCCTCGTCGAAGTCGCCGTCGGCGTCCTGGAGCGCGCGCTTGCAGTCCATCATCCCGGCGCTCGTCGCGTCGCGGAGCTGCTTCACCATCGCTGCCGAGATCTCGGTCACGCGCCCTCCTCCTCGACGGCCGTCGCCTCGGGCTCCGGCTCGGCGGGCGTCTCGGGCCGTGGCTCCGTCTCCGCCTGCGGCTCAGGCTCGGCTTCGGGCGCGGCCTCGGGTTCGGCGGCCGGCGTCTCCGCGGTCGGCTCTGCCGTCGCCTCGCGCTGAGCCAGCTGCTCGTTCTCCGGTGCCTCGGCTGCGCTCTCGGTCGCAGCTTCGGCCGCGGCTGCGGCTTCGTCGGCCTGCGCCTGCTTCGCGGCCTGCGCGCGCAACTCGTTCTCGGTCACCTGCTTCTTGCCGGCCTCGATCCCGTCGGCGATCGCCCTGATCACGAGCGAGCAGGAGCGAATAGCATCGTCGTTGCCCGGAATCACGTAATCGGCCTCGTCGGGGTCGCAGTTGGTGTCGACGAGGGCGATCACGGGCATGCCGAGGCGCTTTGCCTCGCGGACGGCGAGCTGCTCCTTTCGGAGGTCGACGATGAAGATCGCCTCGGGTTGGCGACGCATGTCGGC
>JBOGZX010000514.1:0-1935 GCA_050697615.1 Gaiellaceae bacterium | reverse complement strand
CCACAGCGCTGCGCTCTCGCCGAGGCGCCCGTACTGCTCGCGCGCCCACGCGTCGGCGAACGCCGCGTCCGGCGCCTCGACCGAGCCGGCATGCGCGAACGCCTGGCCCTTCTTCTCCTGCCGGAAGACCTCGAAGACCGGCACGTCTAGGCGGCGAGCACCGTGTCTCGCACCCACTTCTCCTGCTCGAGGAAGCGGCGGCGGAAGTCGAGGCGGTCTTGCGAGCGCGGCCCGTGCCCGGTGACGACCGACTTCAGCTCGGCCCAGTCCGGCTCCGTGTACTCCCACACCCCGTCCTCCCGCCGGCGCAGGTTGGGGTCGGGGATCGTCAGCCCGAGCTCGAGAATCTGCGGCACATAGCCCTCGAGGAACTGTTGCCGAGCCTCCTCGTTCCCCTGCGACTTGATCCGCCAGATCCACATCGGATCCTCGTCGCGCGGAATCGGGTTGCCGTGGAACTGCATCAGCGGCCCCCACCAGCGGTCGACGGCATCCTGCAGGAGCTCACGCTGCAGCTCCGTGCCCGTCACCAGCGTCAGGATCACGTCGCGGCCGTGGAGGATGTGGAACGACTCCTCCCAGCAGATCTTCTTCATGATCCGCGCGTACGGGGCGTACGAGCACTTGAGGAGCGCCTTCTGGCTGATGATCGCGGCCGCGTCGACGAGCCACGCGATCACGCCGATGTCGCCCCAGGTCTTCGTTGGATAGTGGAACACGTTGTGAAACTTCGACTTGCCGGAGATGAGGTCGGCGAAGATCTCCTCGCGCGGCTTGCCGAGATCCTCGGCGACGCGGTAGATGAGCTGCGCGTGGCCGACCTCGTCCTGCACCTTCGCCGTCAGCGCGAGCTTGCGTTGCAGAGTCGGAGCCTTGAGGAGCCATTCCCGCTCGGGCAGCACCCCCATCAGCTCGCTGTTCGCGTGCATCTCGATGAACTTGATCAGCTTCTGCCGGTATTCCTCCGGCAGCGGGTCGGTCGCCTCGACCTGCCCGGCCTGCTGGACGTACTCGAGAAATTCGGCCGTGCGCGCGTCCATTCCGGACCTCCTACCAACCGATCGTTAGGGTCATGATAGATGTCCGCGAGGCGTGACGAGCTGACGCGTATCGCCGCCCGCCTCTTCGCCGAGCGGGGGTATCAGGGCACGTCGCTGGCGGACCTGGCCGCGGCGCTCGGAGTGCAGAAGCCCTCGCTCTACCACCACATCGCCTCGAAGGAGGACCTGCTCTGGGAAGTCGCCTGGGAGGGCGCCGAGGCGTTCCATGTGGGCCTGGACGCGGTTCCGGCGGACGCCCCCGCCGCCGAGCGGATCCGGCTCGCGCTGCGCGCCCATCTCGCGGTCGTGGGCGGCCAGCTCGATGTCGCGACCGTGTTCGTGCGCGAGTGGCGTCACCTGCAGGGCGAGCGGCGTGAGCGCTTTCTCGCCGAGCGCCGCCGCTATGAGGAGCGGATCCGCGAGCTCTTCCGCGCAGGTGTCGAGGACGGCCAGCTCCGTACCGATCTGGACGTGGCGACGGCGGCGCTGCTCTTCCTCTCGGCGGCGAACTGGGCGTACACCTGGCTGCGGCCCGGCGCGGACACCGCGAGCCTTGCCGATCGCCTGTACGACGCGCTGCTCGACGGCATGAGGGGGTACGCCACGCCGTGAGGAAGCGGGCGGCGCTGATCGTCAACCCGTACTCGACACACGTGACCGGCGATCGCATCACCGAGGTCGAGCGGGCCCTGCGCGAGCACGTCGAGCTGCAGACGACGTTCACGCAGCGCCCGGGCCACGCCACGGAGCTCGCCGCGGAGTTCGCCCGGGCCGCCGACGCGATCCTCGTCTTCTCGGGTGACGGGACCTACAACGAGGCGCTGAACGGCGCCACGGACGGCGGCGTGCCCTTCGGCTTCCTGCCGGGCGGCGGGACGAGCGTGCTGCCGCGCGC
>JBOGZX010000513.1:0-2347 GCA_050697615.1 Gaiellaceae bacterium | reverse complement strand
CGGTCGGGTCGTCCTGGTTGACGGACTTCTTCACCATCCGTAGGCCGAGCGTGCCCGTGTAGAAGCGGACGTTCGTCGGAGCGTCGCCGGTGATGCACGTGACGTGGTGGATGCCGTGGAGCCTCATGGACATATCCTGCCAGGGCGATGCGTGCCGCGATCATCTTCGACGGTCGGCTCGAGCTCGAGGAGCGGCCGGATCCGGAGCCGGGATCGGGCGAGCTTCTGATCAGGATGCACGCCGCCGGCGTCAACAGCGCCGATCTGCTGCAGCGTGCCGGCCGCTATCCGCCTCCGCCCGGCGCGCCGGTCGACATTCCCGGGCTCGAGTGTGCGGGCGAGAACGTCGCGACGGGCGAGCGGGTGATGGCGCTGCTGCCGGGCGGCGGCCACGCCGAGCTCGTGACGGTGGACGAGCGTCACGTGCTGGCCGTGCCGGACGCGATCAACTGGCCGCCGGCCGGCGGCTTCATGGAGGTGTTCGCGACCGCCCATGACGCGCTGTTCTCCCAGGCCGAGCTGAAGCCGGGGGAGCGGCTGCTCGTGAACGGCGCCGCCGGCGGCGTCGGAGTCGCCGCGGTGCAGCTCGGACTCGCCGCGGGCGCCGAGGTCACCGGGACCGCGCGCCGGCACGCCGACCGGGTGCGTGCGCTGGGCGCCGCCGTCGAGCCCGACGGCGAGTACGACGTGATCCTGGAGCTCGTCGGCGGCGACAACCTCACCGCCGACATCGGCCGGCTCGCGCTGCACGGCCGCCTCGCGGTGATCGGCACCGGGGCAGGAGCACGGGCCGAGATCGACTTCGGCCTCGTGATGCGCAGGCGCGCCCGCGTCCACGGCTCGACGCTGCGCTCCCGCAGCGGTGACGAGAAGGCGCAGGTCGTCGACCGCGTCGGGCGCGACGTGCTGCCGCTGCTCGCCTCCGGCCGGGTGACGGTTCCGGTTCACGACACGTTCCCGCTCGAGGACGCGCAGGAGGCCTACGAGGCGTTCGCGGCGGGCGGCAAGTTCGGCAAGCTCGTCCTCGTCGCGTAGCCCCGGGGTACGATCGCGGCGGACATCGAGAGAGATCAAGGAGACCGAGATGGAAGTCGACGTCGCCGTCCTGGGCGGAGGCCCGGGGGGCTACACAGCAGCGATCCGCGCCGGTCAGCTGGGTGCGAGGGTCGCGTGCATCGAGAAGGAGCCCGAACTCGGCGGCACGTGCCTGCGCGTCGGCTGCATCCCCACGAAGGCCTGGGTCCAGACCGCGCACTTCCTGCACCAGGCGAACGAGACGTTCGGCAAGCTCGGCGTCGTCGTGTGCGGCGCGCAGCTCGACTTCGGCGCCGCCAACGAGTGGAAGGCGGCCGTCGTCAAGCAGATGACGGGGGGCGTCGCCGGCCTGCTGAAGGCGAACGGCGCCGAGTGGGTGAAGGGGTACGGCAAGTTCAGGGACGCGAACACCATCGTGGTCGAGGGAGGCGAGGACGTCACCTTCAAGTCGGCCGTGATCGCGACCGGCTCGTTCCCGCTGCGCCCGCCGATCCCGGGCCTCGAGTCAGACCTGTGCGTCGACTCGACCGGCCTCCTTGCGCAGACGGAGGTGCCGCGGCGGCTCGTGATCCTGGGCGGCGGCATCATCGGCTCCGAGTTCGCGTCGATCTTCAACCGCTTCGGCTCCGAGGTGACGATCGTCGAGATGCTCGAAACTCTGATTCCGCAGGAGGATGCGGACGCGGCGAAGGAGCTCGCGAAGCAGCTTTCGAAGCGTGGCGTGCAGCTGCAGCTCGGCAAGCAGTGCACGCGCGTCGAGCAGAAGGGCAACGCGCTGACGGTGCATTTCGGCGACGGCGAGACCGTCGACTGCGACCTGATGCTCGTGTCGGTCGGGCGCGGGCCGCTCGTCGAGAACCTCGGGCTCGAGGCCGCGGGCGTCGAGTTCGACCGGCGCAAGGGCATCACCGCCGACGAGCATCGCCGCACGACCGTCGGCCACATCTACGCGGTCGGCGACTGCGCCGGCTACTGGCAACTCGCGCATACGGCGTTCCGCGAGGGCGAGGTCGCCGCCGAGAACGCGTGCGGCCACGACGCGATCGTCGACAACCGCGCGGTTCCGAGGCCGATCTACACCGACCCGGAGGTCGCGGGCGTCGGGCTCACCGAGGCGCAGGCGCGCGAGCAGTACGGCGACGACGTCGCGGTGGGCACGTTCCCGTGGCAGGCGAACGCGCGGGCGGTCATGCAGGCCGAGACCGTCGGCTGGGTGAAATCGATCCACGAGACGCGCTACGGCGAGTTGCTCGGCCTGGTGATGGTCGGCCCGCACGTCACCGACCTGATCGAGGCCGGCACGGTCGCGATC
>JBOGZX010000512.1:0-3469 GCA_050697615.1 Gaiellaceae bacterium | reverse complement strand
GAGTACGACACGCTCGCCCGGTGCGATCGCGCCCCGGTCGAGTGCCCCGATCAGCGCCCCCAGAGCGGCGCCGCCCGCGAGATCGGCGAGCACGCCGGTCGTGCGAGCGAGCAACTCGGTGTGCGGCGCGAGCTGGGAGTCGGCGACGGCGACGATGCTGCCGCCGCTCGCACGCGCGGCGCCGATCGCGAGGTCGCCGTAGGACGGATCGCCGACCGCCAGGGAGCGGACGCGGGTGGCGGGCCGGATCCGCGAGATGCCGCGGTTGTCGGCGAACGCGTCGGCGATCGGGCTCGCCCCGGCCGCCTGCGCGGCGTAGAGGCGGGGGAGCCGGTCGTGCGAGAGGCCGGCGCGAGCGATCTCGGCGAAGCCCTGCGCGAGCTTGGCGAGGAGCGTTCCCGAGGCCGCCGCGCAGACGACGGCGTCCGGCAGCGACCACGCGAGCTGCTCGCCGATCTCGAAGGAGATCGTCTTCGCCCCCTCCACGGCGTACGGGTGAAGGTTCCCGCCCACGAATCCCCACGGGAAGAGCGCGCCCAGCTCGAGCTCGAGCCTGCGGCAGTCGTCGTACGTTCCCTCGACCTCGAACACGCGCGCTCCGGTTCCGCGCGCGATCGTGCCGCCGGCGGCGTCCCCGGCCGGCGCGAGGACGATCGCCTCCAGGCCCGCGGCGGCGGCCGCTGCCGCGACCGCGTCGCCGAGATTGCCGGTCGACGAGCAGCAGAGCGTCGTGACGCCGTGGTCGAGCGCGGCTGCGACGGCGACCGTCGCGAGGCGATCCTTGAACGAGCCGGTGGGGTTCGCCGTCTCGAGCTTCAGGTGGAGGTCGACGCCGAGCAGCTCGGACAGCCGCGTCGCGCGCACGAGCGGTGTCCAGCCGGCGCCGAAGTCGAGCTCGGCGCCGCCCGGCAGCAGCCCCCGGTAACGCCACAGGGACCGCGGCCCGGCCGCGACACGTGTGCGGCTCACCGTGCGGCGGACCCGTTCCCAGTCGTAGGCGATGTCGGTGGGCCCGTCGCAGCGGCGGCATGCCTCGGCCGGCTCGGCCGGGCTCACGTCCTCGCACACGCGGCAGCGGAGGGCGTACGCCGTCACGGTGCGTCGCTTCCCGTCTTGTGGTGTGCACCTAGCCGGGGTGACGGGGTGTGGCGGCTAGGCGCGTTGCGCGCAGAGCTTGACCGCCGTAATCAGAAACATCTGCGAGGCGGTCGTCGTCACGCCTGCGATGCTATCACCCACGGAGAACGGCGAGTCGCTCCGCTCTCGGAGTTATCTCGGTGGAGGAGCCCGACCGTTGTCGCTGTCAACCAGCCGAGTGGACTCGAGCCTGTCGAACCGATGAACGAGTCTCGTGGTGAGCGACCACCGTAGAGACCACCTGGGAACGAGGAGAGTAATGGCGGAGATCGGAATCAAGGAGCTGAAGAGCGGCGCGTCCCGCGTCGTTGACGAGGTCGCGGCGGGGCGCAGCTATGTGATCACCAAGCGCGGACAGCCAACCGCGGTCCTGATGCCCGTCGACGAGGCAGAAGACCTCGTGCTCGCGAATGCGGAGGAGTTCATCAGAATTCGCCGCCGCGGCCGCCAGGCCTACCGCCGCGGCCGTTCAACGTCGCTCCGGGACATCGCCTGAGCGACCCTTGCGAGGTCCGGCTCGCGCCGGCCGCTGAGCGCGACTTCAAGAAGCTGCCGGCGCCGTTGCGGGAGCGAATCCGAGCCGGCCTTGAACAAACTCGCCCGGGCCGCGGCCGGAAGCGGCCGCATCCGTGGCAGAAGGTGAAGACGATCCGCGGCCACACGGACTCCTTCCACCGACTCCGCGTCGGCGACTACCGGGTGCGACACGCTCCCCTCACCGGTTCCCACCTTGAACACCGGCTTCACTTTCTGTAGTATCGCGTGATCGAGCCGCCGCCGCCGGCGGCCCGGTGAGGCATCGAGGCCTCGGGACTGCGCAGACATGCGCCCTCCCGGGGCCTGTTCGTCGTTCCCGAACCGTGAGAGGAGCCGAGTCGTGAAGAACCATGAGCTGCTGGTGGCGGTGTCGACGGTGTGGGTCGTGATTGCCGCCGTGCTCGTGATGTTCATGCAGGCGGGCTTCGCGTTCCTCGAGGCCGGGCTGACGCAGATGAAGAACGCCGGCCACATCGCCGCGAAGAACGTCCTGATCTTCGCGATCGCGTCGCTCGTCTACTGGGCCGTCGGCTTCGGGCTCGCCTTCGGAGACGGCGGCGGGCTGGTCGGCACCGCCGGCTTTCTGCCCTCGGTGAGCGAGCTGGTCTCGGTGGGGCGCAAGCCGTTCGACGTGTTCACCGAGATCCCGGGCGGCGCCGGCTACCTGTTCGAGGTCGTCTTCGCGGGCGTGTCGCTCTCGATCGTCTGGGGTGCGATGGCCGAGCGCGCGAAGCTCTGGGTCTACTTCGTGTTCGGCGTGCTGTTCACGCTGCTCTACAGCGTCGTCTCGCACTGGATCTGGAGCCCGCGCGGCTGGCTGCACGCGCTCGGGATGCAGGACTTCGCCGGCTCGACCGTGGTGCACTACCAGGGCGCGCTCGCGGGGCTCGCCGGCGCGTTGATCCTGGGGCCGCGGATCGGGAAGTTCGGCACCGACGGCCGCGCGAACGCGATCCCCGGACACAACATCCCGTACGCGGTGCTCGGCACGCTGATCCTCTGGTTCGGCTGGTTCGGCTTCAACTCCGGCTCGACGCTGTCGGTCGACGAGGGCGGGGTCGGCTTCTTCGCCTACGTCGCGACGACGACCAACCTCGCGGCCGCCGCGGGCGCGCTCGGCGGCGTCGGGACCGCCTGGATCGTGCTGAAGAAGCCCGACATCTCGATGATGCTGAACGGGGTGCTCGCCGCGCTCGTCGCGGTCACCGCCGCCTCGGGCTTCGTCGCCCCGTGGGCCGCGATCGCGATCGGGCTCGTGTCGGGCGTGATCGCCGTGATCGGCGTGCTCGCGGTCGAACGGATCGGCATCGACGATCCGATCGGCGCGGTCGCCGTGCACGGCATGTCGGGCGTCTGGGGCACGCTCGCGACCGGGCTCTTCGCGCTGCCCGTGCTGGCCGGAAAGCTCGGCACGGGCACCGGCGGCCTCGTCTACACGGGCTCGTTCCACCAGCTCGGCGTACAGCTGCTCGGGCTCGCCGTCGTGGGCGCGTTCACCTTCAGCGTGTCGTACGGCGTCCTCTGGACGCTGAACGCGATCTGGGGCATCCGCGTCGAGGACGAGGCCGAGGCGGTTGGCCTCGACGTCTCCGAGCACGGCGTGTGGGGCTACCCCGAGCTCGCGCTCGTGGCCGCGGTCGACTGACCCAGTGACGTGACCGGCAACGTTCGCCGGGTCCCTGGGTCTCGGGTCATACTGCGCGCTGCCGCGTCCTCGGTCGTGTCCATAGGCAGGCTATGGCCACTCCCTGCGTCCTTGCATCGCTTGGTGCTCACGACCCAGGAACCGGGCAAC
>JBOGZX010000511.1:0-5972 GCA_050697615.1 Gaiellaceae bacterium | reverse complement strand
GCTCCGGCGGCGCTGCCCGCCCCGCGAACTGCGGCTCCTGCTCCTGACCTCGCTCGGACGCCTGCCGGAGGCCGGGGCGAGTGGCGCGTTCGATGCGCAGCTCGCGAAGCCGGTCCGCGCGTCGCAGCTCTACAACGCGCTCGTCCGCCTCCTCGCGGCCGACGGCGCGGCCGAGCCGGCCGGTGAGGCCGAGCGGCGGGACGCCGACGTCTCATCCCTCCGGATCCTGCTCGCCGAGGACAACGTCGTGAACCAGAAGGTCGCGCTGCGGCTGCTCGAGCGGCTCGGCTACGGCGCCGACGTCGCGTCGAACGGGCTCGAGGCGATCGAGGCGATCGAGCGCAGCACGTACGACGTCGTGCTGATGGACGTGCAGATGCCGGAGCTCGACGGCCTCGACGCCTCTCGCCTGATCTGCGAGCGGTGGCCCGAGACCCGGCCGCGCATCGTCGCGATGACCGCGAACGCGCTGCCCGAGGATCGCGAAGCCTGCTCCGCGGCCGGCATGGACGACTACGTGGCGAAACCGATCCGCTCGGAAGCGCTGGCGGAGGCGCTGAAGCGCGTGCGGCCGGTCGGACGCGACACGGCACCGCCGGCGGAGAACGACGCCGACGGGCGTCTTCTCGACGGTGCCGCGCTCGACAGCCTGCGCGAGCTCGGAGGCGACGACTTCCTCGCGGAGGTGATCGACACGTTCCTCGCCGACGTGCCGACGCTCCTCGCGACGCTCCGGGGCGCCCTCGACGCCGGAGACGCCGCCGAGGTCCGGCGCGCCGCGCACACGCTGAAGTCGAACGGCGCCACGCTCGGGGCGACCGAGTTCGCCGAGGTTTGCCGCGCGCTCGAGCAGCGGGCGAAGGACGGGGACCTCGAGAGCGCGCCGGGCCTCCTTGTCAGGATCGAGGACGAGCGCCGCTCGCTCGAGCAGGCGCTCGGGGCGCTGCTCTCGAAGGCGGCGACGTGAGCGTTGGCTCGACGGAGCTCGCCAGAGAGCGTAGGTGCCGGCTTCGCCGGCGCCGGAGCGGAGTATGAGCGATCCCGTCGCGCCAGGCACGGTCCTGATCGCCGACGACAACCGGATGAACCGGCTCCTGCTCGGCCGCGGTCTCGAGCAGCAGGGCCACACCGTCGTCTTCGCGGAGCACGGGCGCGAGGCGCTCGACCTCCTCAGGCAGCGGCGGTTCGACGTTCTGCTGCTCGACGTGCTGATGCCGGAGCTCGACGGATACCAGGTCCTGGACGAGCTGAAGGCCGACGCGCACCTCCGCCACGTCCCCGTGATCATGACCTCCGCGCTCGACGAGCTCGACAGCGTCGTCAGGTGCGTCGAGATGGGGGCAGAGGACTACCTGACGAAGCCGATCAACCCGGTCCTGCTGAACGCCCGGGTCGGCGCGAGCGTGGAGAAGAAGCGGCTGCGCGACCAGCAGCAGGAGCTGATCAGCAAGTTCGCCACGAAGGAGGTGGCCGACGACCTGCTCACCTCCGGCTTCGCCCTCGGCGGCAAGCACGTGGACGCGACGGCGATGTTCTGCGACATCCGCTCGTTCACGTCGATCGCGGAGGCGCGGGAGCCCGCCGAGACGATCGAGCTGCTGAACGACTACTACACGCTGATGATGGACGCGATCGGCGGCGAAGGCGGCATCGTCAACCAGATGATCGGCGACGGGCTGATGGCGATCTTCGGCGCGCCGGCGCCGCGCGAGGATCACCGGCTGCGCTCCGTCCTCGCCGCGTGCCAGATGGTGGAGCTGATCCGGCTCTTCAACGTGGAGCAGGTTGCGCAGGGAAAGGTGGAGATCCAGATCGGCATCGGCATCGCGTCGGGGCAGGTCGTCGCGGGCTACACGGGGACGCAGCACCGCGCGACCTACACCTGTGTGGGCGACACGGTCAACGTCGCCGCCCGGCTCGAGGCCCAGACGAAGGAGCTCGGCCGACCGATCCTGATCGACGAGAACACGCGCGCCGGCCTCGACGACGGCATCGCCGTCGAGGCACAGGGAGAGCTTCCGTTGAAAGGCAAGCGAGAGCCGGTGAAGGTGTACGCCGTGAGCGTCGAGTCGCTGGTCGCCGAGAGCGCGTGAGCCTCGGCAAGGGCCCGCCTGGATTCGAACCAGGGACCAACGAATTATGAGTTCGCTGCTCTAACCGCTGAGCTACGGGCCCGACCGGTCGAGGGTACCGTCCGGCGCCGGCGAAAGCACCTCGTTTACACTCGTCGACCATGAAGGTCTTCCAGGCGGAGCGGCATTTCCAGACGACGGGCGGGCTCCACGTCACCGACATCACGGAGGACGTCGCCGAGATCGTCCGCGAGTCGGAGGTCGCAGACGGGATCTGCTGCGTCTACTCGCCCCACACCACCTGCTGCGTGCGCGTGAACGAGTACGAGCGAGGCATGTTCGAGGACTTCGGCGCCCTGCTGCGGCGCCTGATCCCGAACGAGACGTACTACGCCCACGACGACTGGGATCGTCGGACGGAGAACATCTGCCCCGAGGACATGGAGGTCGGCAACGGCCACGCGCACTGCATGTCGATGCTGCTGGGCTCCGCAGGCGAGTCGATCCCGGTCGCCGACGGCGAGCTCTGTCTCGGCACGTGGCAGCGGGTGCTCTTCATCGAGCTCGACCGTTCCCGCCCGCGCCGCTGGGTCTGCAAGGTCGTCGGCAGCTGACCCGCAAGGTGTCACTCGCCCGACGGATGCCGAGTGTCTGACGCCGCCTGCGGCGTCTGACACCTACTTCGGAAGACCCAAGACACCAAGGTGTCAGACACTCGACACAGCACCGAAGCACGGCTCCGCGCAGCAGGCTCAGCCTTCCTCGACGGCGAGCGGGGGTTGCGGCTCGCGCTGCTCGGCATCGAGCTCGAACACCCAGAACTCGCGGCCCAGCACGTGCACCGCCACGTTGTAGACGGGCACGCCGTCGACCTCGCCCTCGAACGCACCGCGATGAGCGTGCCCGTGCACGGCCAGGTCGGGACGGTGACGGCGGATCGGCCCAGCGAGCCGTTCGGCTCCGAGCACGAGCCACAGCCGCTCCGGCTCACCCGCCAGCGTCGCCTCGACGGGGGAGTAGTGCATCAGCGCGATCCGCACCGAGCAGGGGGAGATCGCCTCCAACCCGCGGTCGAGACCCTCGACGTCCCGCGTCGTCTCGGCGTACGCCTCCCGGAAGAGCGGCTCGCCGAAGTTCGCCAACTGGTTCCCAAACCCGCCGACGAAGCCCTTCACGCCGGCGACGCCGACGCTGACGCCGGCCACCGGCAGGATCGTGTGCGACCGGTCGAGCACGACGACACCGGCCTCCGAGAGCGCGCGCGCCAGGTCGTCGGGGCGGTCGGACTGCCAGTCGTGGTTACCGAGCACGGCGACCACCGGCACGCTCAGTGCGCGGCACGCGTCGGCGACGACCATCACCTCGTCGACCTGCCCGTGCTGCGTGAGATCGCCTGCGAGCACGATCAGATCCGACTCCCCGCCGGCGCGCGCGAACGCCTCGCGGACGCGGTCGCGCTCCGCCGATCCCGCGTGGATGTCGCCCGCGGCGGCGACCCGGACGGTCCTGGTCACGGCAGCCGTCCTACCCCGGGATTGTCCGCGTCACTCGCGGGTACGCGAGCGGCTGCGATGGCGAGCGACGCAGACTTCAGCGACCTCCTGAACGCGATGAAGCATGCGGCCGCCGTGCTCCGCGACCACGAGATCGACTTCGCGCTCGCCGGCGGGCTCGCGATCTACGCGCGCGGCGGCCCGGAGACCGAGCACGACGTCGACTTCCTGTTGCGCGCCGGCGACGCCGAGCGCGCGCTCGAGCTGCTCGGCCAGTCCGGGTTCCGCTGCGAGCGGCCGCCCGAAGGATGGCTCTACAAGGTCTTCGACGAGCGGGACAAGATGATCGACCTGATCTTCGCTCCCAACAACGCACCCGGGCTCGTCGACGACATCCTGCGGCGTGCCGCGCCGCTCGAGGTCTACGCGATCACGATCAAGGTGATGAGCGTCACCGACGTGCTCGCCACGAAGCTGCTCGCCCTGAAGGAGCACGAGCTCGACTACGCGTCCGTCCTCGAGACGGCGCGAGCCTGCCGCGAGCAGCTCGACTGGCCGCTGCTGCGCGACCTGACCGAACGGCACCCCTACGCTGCCGCGTTCTTCACGCTGGCCGACGAGCTCGGGCTCTCGGCCGGGCGCTAGGCCGCCTGCAACGCGGCGATCTCGCGGCGCTCGGCGAGCCGCCGCAGCGCCTCCGCCTCGAGTTGCCGCACGCGTTCGCGCGTGATGCCGAGGATGCGGCCGATCTCCTCCAGCGACTTCGGATCGTTGCCGCCGCTGAGTCCGAAGCGGAGCTGCAGGATCTCCCGCTCCCGCTCCGGCAGGTCGGCGACGGCCGCGTGCAGCGCCTGCTCGTTGAGATCGAGCTCGACCTGCTCGTCGGGCGTCTTCTCGTCGCTCGCGAAGAGATCGCCGTACGAGGCCGAGTCGTCCTCGCCGACGGGACGATCGAGCGATGCGACGGCGCGGGCGGCCGCGCGCACCTCGCGCACCTGCTTGAGCGGCAGCTTCGACTTCTCCGCGAGCTCGGCGTCCGTCGGCGGCCGCTCGAGCGTCGCCACGAGCTCCCGCTCGGCCCGGGAGATCTTCTGCTCGCGCTCGACGATGTGCACCGGGATCCTGATCGTGCGCGCCTTGTTCGCGACGCCGCGCTGCACGGCCTGGCGGATCCACCAGGTCGCATAGGTCGAGAACTTGAAGCCCTTGCGCCAGTCGAACTTCTCGGCTGCCCGGATCAGCCCGATGATCCCCTCCTGGATCAGGTCGAGCAGCTTCAGGCCGTGCCCCTGGTACTTCTTCGCGATCGACACGACCAGGCGCAGGTTCGAGTTGACGAGCAGGTCCTTCGCCTGCTTGTCGCCCTGCTCGATCCGCTTCGCGAGCTCGACCTCCTGAGCGGCCGTCAGCAGGGCGTAGCGGCCCGCCTCGTTGAGGAAGAGCTGCAGCGAGTCGGTCGTCGCCGAGGCCACCTGCGCGTTCGTGTACGACGTCTCCTCCTCGATCGCGCGGGAGCAGTCGTCGGTGAGGTCGATGCCGTGCGACTCGAGCCGCTCGAGCAGGCTCTCGATCTCCTCGTCCTCGAGCTCGAGCTTCTGCGCGACCTCGTTCAGCTCCGTCAGGTGGACGCAGCCGTGCTCCTCGCCGTGCTCGATCAGAAAGGCAATCGGGTCCATGCGGGTCTGGGTTCCCCGCCCCGGGCCTCCGTTAACCATCCGGTTTCGCCAGATTTTCCTTGTTTCAACGAATCCTTACAGCGCCTGCAAACCGGCGTCATGCGGCGCAGGAACGGTGTTCGCATGCCCATCCGTCAACTCGAGCTCCCGCTGTATCCGGCGCCGCCCGCGCAGCTCGAGCCGTCGTCGATGAACGGCTGGCTGCTGCTGGCGATGCTCCTCGCGCTCGTCGTCGCGTTCGGGCTCGTCCTGGCCTCACGGCGCTGACGGCGGTCGAGGGAAGGTACGATCGCGGCCCATGATCTGGTGGCTGATCCCGATCATCATCCTCGGCGTCCTGCTCGTCGCCCTCGGGCTGCTCGTCTTCCTCGGGCGGTTCCGGAACGGTGCGCTGCTGCGTCCGGTGATCGCGCGGCTCTCGCGCGTGGGCTTCATGCGGCGGTTCTTCACGAAGATCAGCACCGCGGCGATCGAGCGCCAGAACCCCGAGCTCGCGAGCGCGATCCGGAAGCTGCAGCGCGTCGGCGCGAACCCGGACGAGAAGCGCGTCCAGGCCGCCTATCACTCGCTCTCGGCTGCCGAGCGCCGCGCCTACCACGAGTTCGCCGAGCAGCAGGGCACCTCGTTCGAGGCCCCGAATCGGGAGCTTCGCCGCCGCCAGCAGCGCGTCACCCAGGGTAACCAGGGGAACCGCCCGAGCGGCAGCCCTAACCGGAAGCGCAAGCGCAAAT
>JBOGZX010000510.1:0-1637 GCA_050697615.1 Gaiellaceae bacterium | reverse complement strand
CTACCGGGCCGAGTCGGTCGTCGACGACTGGATGGACCGGATCGCCGCCGCCATTCCCGACGGCAACGACGCGCTGCGTACCGCGCTCAAAGGCCAGGAGCACGACGAGAAGATGCACCGCGGCAGTCTGTCTCGCGTTGCCACCGAGGTGCTCGGAATCGCGCCCGGCGACATCGAGTCGCTCGCGAAGAAGCACAACAACTTCGTCGCCGAGACGCTCTTCACCCGCTTCAACCGGCAGATGACGCAGCTCCTGCGTCCCAACCGCCCGCTCGAGGACGTCTACACCGCGATCTTCATCTACGGGATCCTCAGCGAGGACGTGATCGCAAACAGCGACGTGGTCATCCGGCGCGCCAAAGGCAACGACAAATACCTCGAGTACAACCTCCCCGGCATGCGCGAAGGCCAGACCAACGTCCGCCGCGACGAAGGGCGCCACGTCCGGATCGCCGTCCTCGCCTGCCACGAGTTCCTCGACCGGCACGCCGCCGCCGCCGCCCGCCTCACGGCGGCCTCCACCGAGAACCTCGACCTCGCCGACAACATGCTCAGGCAGGCGAAGCGCTCGCATGGCCTGATCGACGCCCACCTCCGAGACTCCTACGGCCCCGACGTCGATTCGCTCTACTACTACCTCGTCAACATGAAACGGCTCGCCGTCCGGCTCGACGAGCTCGGCCTCAGCGGCGCCGTGCAAGACATCCGTACCCGCGTCGACCGGGCGGTCGAGGCGTTCACCGACGAGCAACACCGCCCGATCGTCGCCGAGCCGGGACCACTCACGCGCCTGCTCGGGCCGTCCCTGTTTCGAGTGTCCAGGTGGCGATAGGTCGCAGACCGCGGCTGGCTCGTCGGCGCGTTTAGCATGGAGTTGCCGCAACTTCGCTCGCGTCCGACGGCCGAAGCGACGCGTCGGAAGCGAGTCCGGCCCGGCAGCACAGCCACGGATCAGAACGAGGAGAAAGGATCGACGTGACCGAGAGCGTCAGCGAAAGCGAGAACCCTGCGATTCCGAGCCCCGCGCCGAAGGCGACGCGGCCACGCACGATCCAGGACTGGTGGCCGAACCATCTGGACCTGAGCGTCCTCCACCGGCACTCGCCTCTCTCGGACCCGCTGGGCGACGACTTCGACTATGCAGCAGAGCTCGAGACCGTCGACCTCGACGCTCTGAAGCGCGACCTGATCGAGCTGATGACGACGCCGCAGGACTGGTGGCCGCCCGACTACGGCCACTACGGGCCGCTCTTCATCCGGATGTCGTGGCACTCCGCCGGCACGTACCGCATCGCCGACGGCCGCGGCGGCGGCGGCCAGGGCGCCCAACGCTTCGCCCCGCTCAACAGCTGGCCCGACAACGCGGGCCTCGACAAGGCGCGCCGGCTCCTGTGGCCGGTCAAGCAGCGTTACGGACGGAAGATCTCCTGGGCCGACCTCCTCGTCTTCGCCGGCAACGTCGCCATGGAGTCGATGGGGTTCGAGACGTTCGGCTTCGGCTTCGGGCGCGAGGACATCTGGGAGCCCGACGAGATCTTCTGGGGTTCCGAGGACACCTGGCTCGGAGACGAACGCTACAGCGGCGAACGGGAGCTCGCCGGTCCGTTCGCCGCCGTGCAGATGGGCCTCGTCTACGT
>JBOGZX010000509.1:0-2199 GCA_050697615.1 Gaiellaceae bacterium | reverse complement strand
AGGCCCACGCGCGCGCCACCGCCGTCACCGCTGCGGAGCTGCTGGGCCTGCAGCCGGAGCAGGTGCTCGTACTCTCGACCGGCGTGATCGGCGCCCCGCTGCCACTCGACCTCGTTCAGAGCGGGCTCGCACTCGCCGCGCACGAACTCTCGACGGAAGGCGGCAGCGACGCGGCCGAGGCGATCCTGACCACCGACACCCACGCGAAGACCGCAGTGGTAGCGGGCGGCGGCTTCGGCGTCGGCGGGATGGCCAAGGGCTCCGGGATGATCCACCCGAACCTCGCGACGATGCTCGCAGTCGTCACCACCGACTATCCACTCGCCGCCGGCGAGGCGATCGAGTTCCTGCGGCCGGCCGTCGAGACCAGCTTCAACGCGATCTCGGTCGACGGCGAGTGCTCGACGAACGACGCCGTCGTGCTGCTCTCGTCCGGCGCGTCAGAGGTCGAGCGGTCGCCGGCTTCGGACGAGGCGTTCGCCGCCGCGCTGCTCACGGTGTGCCGGGAGCTCTCGTCGCAGATCGTCGTCGACGGCGAAGGAGCGACGTTGGTCGCGGAGATCAACGTCGCCGGCGCGGCGAGCGGCGCCGAGGCGAAGGCGATCGCGCAGCGCATCGCGACGTCGCCGCTCGTGAAGACCGCGCTCTTCGGCCGCGACGCGAACTGGGGGCGCGTGCTGATGGCGGCGGGCAGCGCGCCGTTCGACGGCGGCTACGCACAGCTCGACCCGGCGCTCGTGTCGCTCGCCTACAACGGCACCGCGGTGCTCGTCGCGGGGACGCCGCAGCACGCGGAGCCGCCGGTCGACGGGGCCGTCTGCACGATCGACCTCGACCTCGGCCTCGGCGCCGGCAGCGCTTCGTACCTGACGAGCGACCTCTCCTACGACTACGTGCGCATCAACGCGGAGTACCGCTCATGAGCGTAGGCTCGACGGAGCTCATCCAGGAGCGCAGGCGCCGGCTCTGCCGGTGCCGGAGCGGGAAATGACGCGGTTGGTGGTGAAGGTCGGCGGCGCGGTGGCGGCCGAGTCGGCGGACCGGATCCTGGGGCTCGCCGAGGAGGGCCACGAGGTGATCGTGGTGCACGGCGCCGGCCCGCAGATCACCGGCGAGATGCAGCGGCTCGGCATCCCCGTCCACTTCGTGAACGGCCGGCGACGCACGTCGCACGCCGCGCTCGAGGTCGTGCGCGCGTCGATGGAGGAGGTGAATGCCGGGCTCTGCGCGGCGCTCGGAGAGCTCGCCGTGCCGGTGCTCGGCCACCTCGACGGCGTCTTCGCCGTGCCGGTGCCGCCGCTCGGACAGGTCGGCGACCCGCTGCCGTGCCGCCCGAAGAAGCTCGTCGCCGCGCTCGCGGCCGGGAAGGTGCCGGTCGTCGCGCCGCTCGCCGTGGGGCCGCTGAACGTGAACGCCGACGACGCAGCCGCCGCGCTCGCGCTCGGGCTCGGAGCCAAGACGCTCGTCTTCCTCACCGATGTGCCAGGGCTGTACGTCGACGACGAGATGGTCGACTCGATCGACGTCGTCGACGCCACCCGGATGCTCGCCGAGGGCGCGTTCGAGGGCGGCATCGTCCCCAAGCTCCGTGCGGCCGCGCTCGCGGCGGCGAGTGGGATCACCGCCACGATCGGCGGCACCGCGGTGGTCGCGTGACGCAGTCTGTCGCACAGCGACCGCTCCTGCCGACGTACGCGCGCCTCGACGTCACCTTCGTCGACGGCGACGGGGCCTGGCTCACCGACGACGCCGGCAAGCGCTATCTCGACCTGTTCGCCGGCATCGCCGTCGTCGGGCTCGGCCACCGTCACCCCGCGCCCCTTGCCGCGGCACATGCCCAGCTCGAGCGGCTCTGGCACGTCTCGAACCTGTACTGGACGGAGCCGATGCAGGAGCTCGCGACGAAGCTCTCCGAGCGGTTCGGCGGCGCGCAGACGTTCTTCTGCAACTCGGGCGCCGAGTCGATCGAGGCAGCACTCAAGTGGGCGCGCAAGGCGACCGGCCGCAGCGAGGTCGTCGCGCTCGAAGGGTCATTCCACGGGCGCACGTTCGGTGCGCTCTCCGTCACCGGGCAGCCGGCGAAGCGCGCGGCGTTCGAGCCGCTCGTGCCGGGCGCTCGCTTCGCGACGCCGGAGACCCTGGCGGCGCACGTCGGGCCGGACACGGCCGCGATCCTGCTCGAGCCGGTGCAGGGCGAGG
>JBOGZX010000508.1:0-15620 GCA_050697615.1 Gaiellaceae bacterium | reverse complement strand
CGTTTCGGTGATCGAGGGCGGTCATGGGCGGCTCGACGTGCTCGTCAACGACATCTTCGGGTGCGACAGGTACATGGAGTGGGACAAGCCGCTCTGGGAGCACGACTGGGCCGGCGGGCTGCGAATGCTGCAGATGGGGGTGCATACGCACCTGATCACGTGTCGCGCCGCGATCCCGCTTCTGTTGCGCACCGCCGAAGCCCTCGGCACCCGCGGCCTCGTCGTGGAGATGACGGACGGCACCTCGCAGGCGAACGCCGAGTTCAGGCGAAACGTCGGCTTCTACTACGACCTGGTCAAGGCGAACGTCGAACGGATCGTCAAGGGGCTCAACGCCGAGCTGGAGAGCAGCCCCGTGACGGTCGTCGGCGTCACACCCGGCTGGCTCCGCTCGGAGAGAATGCTGGCGAACTTCGGCGTCAGCGAGGCCAACTGGCGCGATGCCGTGAAGCAGCGCCCTGGATTCGGGATCTCCGAGTCGCCCACCTATGTCGCCAGAGGCGTTGCCGCGCTCGCCGGGGCCTCGGACATGGATCGGTGGGCGGGCAGGATCGTCAGCGCCCGCCAGCTCGCTGACGCGTACGACGTCACGGACACCGACGGCAGCCGGCCGGACTGCTGGGGTCATCTCGCCGCCTACGGCTGGGAGCATGACGGCGGCCGTGGAATCGACGAGTTTCGCTGATAGACCAGGGCGTCACAACGCGCGCCGGCGCTGGTCATGACTCGCAGAGATTCGATGGGCGGCCGGGGGGCTGTCAGCGTCTGATGATGTCGTGAACCTCGAGCAGTTCTGGCTCACCGGGATCGACGCCGACCTCGGCCAGAATCGGCATCAGGGGTGCACGAACGCATCGAGTTGCTCCTTCGAGTCCCAGACCTGACTCACTTTCATCTTGTCCCCGGAGCCGAAGCGCAGCTCATAGTCCAGGCCGTCGGCGGCCCGAAAAAAACGTTCTCCTCATTGAGTCTGCGCACGACCCGCGCTCGCCGGGACAGCCCGATCGTGCTGTTACGACGTCTCGCGCCGAGGAGCCCCCTTCGTGTACCGGCGGGCAGCCGACCAGCCCGTAGCGGCCGCGCTCGAAGCGGTAGACGTCCGACAGTTCGCCGTTCTCCGGCCGTGGACGGCGTTCGGCCGTCGTGCTAATGAAGGATTCGTGCAGGTGCTGAGGACGAAAGCCATCGTGGGGCGGGAAGCCGAGGTCGCCGCCATTGCGAAGTTCCTGGCGGCGGAGCCAGGCGGCGTCAACTCGCTCGTTCTGGACGGCACGGCGGGAATCGGGAAGACGACGCTTTGGCGGTGCGGCGTCGACTGGGCGCGGCAGCATGGCTTTCGTGTGCTCGTGGCGAGGCCCGGCGCGGCCGAGGTCGGTTATGCGTTCGCTGCGCTCGGGGACCTGTTCGCCGATGTCGTCGACGAGGTCTCCGGCCGGCTGCCGCCGCCGCAGCAACGGGCGTTGCGGGTCGCGCTTTCGCTCGAAGACATGGGCGAGGAGCCGGTGGAGCAGCGGCTGGTCGGGATGGGTGTCCTGGCCGGACTGCAACAGCTCGCGGCCGCTGCGCCGCTGGTCGTTGCCGTCGACGATCTGCAGTGGCTGGACACGGAGTCGGCGGCAGTGCTCTCGTTCGCCTGCCGACGTCTGGAGGCCGGGCCGGTCCGGTTCCTGGTCACGCGACGGAGCGGCGGCGCTCGCTGTCCGGCCGTGGAGCTGCCGGAGCCGTCCGCGGTCGTGTCCGTCGGCGGGCTGAGCATCGGAGCGTTCCAGCGGCTGCTGGCCGGCCGGCCGGGTGTCGACCTCGGACGGCAAGCGTTGCGACGGCTCTGGCAGACGTCGGCCGGCAATCCCTTCTACGGCCTCGAGCTCGCTCGTCTGCTGAACGAGCGCGAGACCGGATCGGCCCTGGAGCCGTCGATGCCGCTGCCGGCGGACCTCGCGAGTGTGCTGCACGAGCGGCTCGCGCGACTCAACGGCGAGACGCGGGAGTTGTTGCTGACGGCTGCACTTCTCGCCGAGCCGACGCTGCCGCTCTTGCAGCAGGCGGCGGGAGTGTCGGCGTGGGAACGGCTGCAGGCCGCGCTCCACGCGGAGGTCGTCGAGATCGAGGGAATGCGGGTTCGTTTCACACATCCACTGCTCGCGTCCGCCGTGATTGAAGACAGCGATCCGCTGCGGAGACGCGCATTGCACCGGATGCTCGCGGGCCTGGTGACCGTGCCGGAGGAGCGGGCGCGCCATCTCGCTCTCAGCCACGACCCCCCTGACTCAGAGGCGGCGACGGCGCTCGAGGAGGCATCGGCGATCGCCGCGGGCCGCGGCGCGACGCACGTCGCCGCCGAGCTCGCCCGGGAGGCGGTGCGCTTCACCGATCCGGCCGATCGCAGCCGCGTCCGGCGGCTGCTCGCCAGCTGCGACCTGGCCCTTCGAATCGGCGCATTCTCGGAGGTTGCCCCTCGCCTCGAGCAGGAGCTGCCCCGCCTTCCGGCGGGGAGCGATCGGGCGCTCGCCCTCTACCTTCTCGCCCGTTCCCGCTACGGCGCCTCCAAGCGGGACGACCTCATGGTCGAGGCGCTCTCCGAGGCAGGCGAGGACAGGGCGTTGCGGGCTTTGATCCTCAGCGAGCGAATGTCCTATCGGGTCTCGGTGCTCGTGACCGGAGTGGAGGAGGCGGGTTGCGACCTGCGGGAGGCGGTCGAGCTCGCGATGACGGTTGGGGACCCCGTGCTCGAGGACCGCTGCCGTGGCAATCTCGCCTGGGTCGAGGCGGTGCTCGGTCACGAGCTCGAGGGTCAGTCGCCGAGGGCCGGGCGGGGCGGCGGTGCTCTCTGGGATGACATCGACCGCGTCCGCGCGGTGCAGAAGCTGTGGCGCGGCGAGGTCGAGGAGGCGCGCGCGGTGTTGCTCGCTCTGCATCACCGGTCGGTCGAGATCGGCGAGGAGTGGTCGCAGTTGATGTTCTCGCTGCATCTGTTCGAGCTGGAGACGCGCCGCGGCGGGTTTGCCGCTGCCGAGCGGTACGCCGAGCTCGAGGCCGCCGCCGCAGGACTCGAGGACGCGCGACCCGTGATGCACCGGTGCTCGGCTCTTCTTGCCGCGGCCCGCGGCGACCGGAACGCAGCGGACGATGCTGCGGCCGAGCTCGTGGGGAGCGTCGATGTCTGGCAGCGGCTCGAGGCGACCCGCGCACGCGGACTCGCCGCACTCGCGGTCGGAGCGCCGGAGGACGCGGTCGAGCACCTGCGGGCGGTCGACGAGGCGGTCACCGGCGCCGGCTTTCGAGATCCGGGTGCGTTCCCGGTGGCGCCGGACCTGATCGAGGCGCTCGTCATGCTCGGGCGCGACGGTGAGGCCGAGCAGGCGCTCGTGCGACTCGAGCAGGCAGCCGCCGAGCAGTCGCATCCGTGGGCAGGCGTCGTCGCCGCTCGCTGCCGCGGTCTTCTCGGTCGGGACGAGGCGGCGCTACGGCGCGCTCTCGCCGACCACGAGCATCTCTCGCTGCCGTTCGAGCAGGCACGGACGCTACTCGCGCTCGGGCAACGGCAACGGCGCCGGCGCGAGCGTGCAGAGGCTCGGACGACGCTCACGGCTGCGCAAGAGGCGTTCGAGCGGATCGGCGCGCCGCCGTGGGCGGAACGCGCGCGATCGGAGCTGGCGACGATCGGCGGGCGTAAGTCCTCCGGCGCGGCGTTGACGCCGGCAGAACACCGCGTCGCAGCACTGATAGCCGAAGGCCGCACCAACAAGCAGGCGGCCGCGGAGCTCTTCCTGAGCGTGAACACCATCGATTCGACCTTGCGGCGCGTCTACGCGAAGCTCGGCCTCCGCTCCCGCGCCGAGCTCGCGCGCCGTTACACCCCGGCGTAGCGCAAAGTTCACCCGTTCACGTCTTTCGACGGAGACCGTGCACGCCGTAGCGTTTCGGCCGTGGACGCCGTCTCGCATTTCGTCGCCGAGGCCTACGAGCCAACGGACGCGACGCAGGCAACCGCGGACCTTCAGCAGGCGGCGGGCGAGCTACGCGCGCAGGGGAGAACGGTTCGCCATCTCCTCTCGTTGCTCGCCCCGGAGGAGCAGGTGTGCCTGCATCTCGTCGAGGCCGGCTCCGCCGACCTGGTCGCAGAGCTCGGCAGCCGCGCCGCAATCCGGTTCGACCGCGTCTGGCCCGCCGTCTACCTCGACCCGCCGCACGTCGAAGCACCACCGCACGCACCGCGGCGCCCAGGGTCGAGCCGGAAGGAATCACACCGTCCACCGAGAGCATCGAAACGTCCATCAGGGGAGGATTCATGTTGAGAACCACTTCGCGTTACGCGGCCCTCGCCGCACTCGTCACTGCCGCCGCACTCGCAGTCGTGGCATCGCCTGCATCGGCTGACCCGCCACACGGGCAGACGGTCACCGACACGTTCCACCAGCACGGCACCTGGACCGAGACGGGTGACACCGACTTTTGCACCGGCGAGGACGTCGCTCCGACCATCACCGGCAACGAAGTCGAGCACGAAACCTACTTCACGAACAGCGACGAGTTCTGGTTCACATTCACCGAGGAGGGAACCGCTGTCTTCACCTCGAGCGACGGCCTCACCTACTCGGGCCGCATCACGGTTTGGGGGAACGGCAACGGGAACGTCCACAACTCGAACCAGACCTTCACCGCCAGCTTCAGACTGTCCGCCACCGACGAGAACGGCGTCGTCCACACGGAGGTCGGCCATCAGGTGGCGCACATGGCGTTCAACGCCGTCGACCAGGAGCCGGTCGTCAACTTCGAGAAGATGTACATGACCTGCACCTGATCTGAGCTCACGGTGTTTCCACCCGTCGCTGCTCGTCTCGTCACGCGGCGGCGGGTTCTCTTCAGCCAGCTCGAATCGACCAGAGAGGAAGTGCAATGCGACGGATTCTGCTCGCGACCGTCATCGTCGCCATGCTCGCCATGCTCGCCCTGTTCGGCGCCACTGGGGCGATGGCCTCGCGTACGGCGGACAGCCTGACGTGTGGAGACGCGAGCTACGCGCTCACGGTCACCTCGACGTCGAACGACCACTCCCTCTCATGGGGAGTGGGAACCATCTCGGGCGGTACCCACCTGATCCCGACCAGCTTCTCCGGGAGCGGAGTCGACGCCACGACCGGCGAGACGCTGTTCTCGTTCACTCAGCTCAAGGGGAACGCGAACGGCCAGCACAACCAGACGCAGACGAGCTGCGACGGCCCGACGGACACTGTCACCGCCGGCGACCTCGGCGGAATCCCCGGCATCGCCGACAGTGATCTGATCCAGATCACCTTCAGCGTCACCGCGGTCTTCAAGCCGTAGGACCGTTCGGGCCCGCGGGGAGGGCAGCTTGCTGCTCTCCCCAGCGGCGCCGCGGAGGTCGGGCGCGTCAGCGGCGCCTGACCAGCCGGTAGCGGCCGCTCTCGAAGCGGTAGACGTCCGAGAGCTCGCCGTGCCTGCTGCGCCCGCGGTTCTCGAAGCCGACGGTGACCGTGCCCCGTTTGAGCGTTACCCGGTCGCCGCCGAACTTTCCCAGCAGCCTGAACCGGCCGCCGTCGATCCGGTAGATGTAGGCCGTCGCACCGATCGCGGGCGTCGTCCAGAGCATGAAGGACGCCTCGCGATGCCGGCCGTCGCTGAACCGCCCCGTCCGCACCCAGGCGAGCTCGTTTCCGCACATCCCGCCGCCGATCTTCCGGTCGGCGGTCACCCGCACCGGCAGCTTCGAGGTGTCGACGAGCGCCATCCGCCAGGTCGCGCCGCGAAGCCCGCACCAGTCTCCGCCCCTTCCGGCCACGTAGACGGCGAACCACTCGTTGCCGCTCCGGCCCCAGCCGACGACCCGGCCGTGAACGGCGCTGAAGACCGGGGAGGGGACCGTCGAGGCCGGCGTCGCGGAACTCTGCGCGGACCCCGCGATCGTGAGCGCGAGGACAGCCACGATCGTCAGCCTCTTCACGCGGCGCGGGGCTCTGCCAGCGCGACCGGGGGCTCGTCGCCGACCGCGCGCACGCCCGGCACGAGGGAGACGACCAGGCTGGTGGCGGCGGTGGCCGCCGCGGCGGCGAGCAGCGTCTCCTCGGTGCCGAGCGCCCGGGCGAGCAGCGGGAACGCGAGGAAGCCGATGGGCATGAACACGAACGAGACGAGGATGTCGTACGAGCGCACCCGCGCGAAGACGGTCTGCGGGATGCGCCGCTGCAGGTTCGTCTCCCAGTACGTGTTGAGGAGGGCGATCGAGCTCATGCCGAGGAACCACGCCGCGGCGATCGCGACGGCGGGCAGCGGCGGCGCGAGCGCGGCGATCGGAACCGCGATCAGCATCGAGCCGAGGAAGCCGAAGGCGAGCGGACGCCTCGGCCGTAGGCGTACCGACGCGAGGCTCCCGAGGATCGCGCCGATCGCACCGCAGGTCGACACGATCCCCCAGTCGCGCGCGCCGCCGAGATGCTCGTTCACGATCCCCGGGCCGAGCACGATGAACGAGGCGAAACAGAAGTTCGAGATCGCGAAGCCGACGATCGGCGCGCTCACCCACGAGCGCGACGTGACCTCGTGCAGCCCCTCGCGCAGCTCGTGCAGCAGTCGGCTGCGCTCCGCCCGGGCGTGGGCGGGGATGCGCAGCTGCAAGAGGAAGAACCCGCTCACCACGAAGCTGACCGCGTCGATCGCGAACACCCAGCCCGGCTGGGTGAGCCCGATCAGGATGCCGGAGACGGCCGGCCCGAACACGTTCATCGTGTTCTGCGACATCCCGAGCAGGGCGTTCGCGCGCCGCAGCTCGGCCTTGCCGACCGTCTGCGGCACGAGCCCGTCGGCCGCCGGGCCGAAGAACGCCGAGGCTGCGCCGAAGAGGCCCGCCGTCGCGAAGAAGACCGGCAACGTCATCTGGCCCGTGAGGAGCATCGTCGCCGTGAACGCCTCGACCGCGGCGCGGACTCCGTCGCAGACGAGCATCACCGCCCGCCGCGGCAGGCGGTCGGCGATCACGCCGCCGATCAGCGTGAATCCGACGCGCGCGATCCAGAACGCCGCGAGGACGGAGCCGAGCGCCGTCGGCGAACGGTTGATCGACAGCACCGCGAACGCGAGCGCCACGGGTACGAGCGCGTCTCCGGCTGCGGACGAGACCCGCCCGAGCCAGAGCAGCCGAAAGCGACGCTCCGCCAACGGTGCGAACGCTTCCCCCGGACCCACGGACTGACCGTAACGCGAATCGCCGCCGACTTCCACCCGGGACCGTTCGCTCGTGGTTTGGCCGCGACGCTGCACGGGGTAGAGTCGCGGCGTGAGTGTCTTCAACCGTCGCAACGCCGCGGTCGGCTGGGTCACCTGGGCGATCGGGAAGCGGGTCCTGAAGAAGAAGGCGAAGGACGCCGTGCCGTCGATCGATCCGGAGTCGAAGAAACCGAACAGGAGCGCGGTCGCGTTGCTCGTCGCGAGCGCCGCCGGCGTGCTCACGTTCTGGCGGAAGCGCTCCGGCGGCGACGAGCCGTCGGCGTAGGCAACAGACCTAGGCGAACGCCTCCCACGCCTGTAGGAACGCCTGCTGCGCGGGCGTCAGCGTGTCGATCCGCAGTCCGAGCGCGTCGAGCTTCGCACGCGCGATCTCCTCGTCGATCTCGGCGGGCAGGCGGTGGACGCCCGGGCGCAGCTCTCGCCCGTGCTGAAGCAGGTAGCTCGCCGACAGCGCCTGCACCGAGAACGTGAGGTCCATGATCTCCGCCGGGTGACCCTCGGCGGCGGAGAGGTTGACGACGACGCCCTCGCCGACCACGAACACCGATCGGCCGTCCACGCGGCGGAACTCCTCGACGTGCTCGCGCACCTGACTCGTCTCGGCGGCCGCGGCGCGCAGCCTCGGCACGTCGAGCTCGTCGTCGATCCCGCTCGCGTTCGCGATCAGCGCCCCGTCGGGCAGCGCGTCGATCGCGTCCGGGCCGAGCGCGTCGCGAACGCCGGTCGCGGCGATCACGATCTCCGCGGTCGAGCACGCCTCCACCAGCGGCGCCACCTCGAAGCCGTCGTGGTGGGCCTCCAGCGCGGCGAACGGATCGACCTCGCAGACCGTCACCCGGGCCGCGAGGCCGCGCGCCCGCAGAGCGATGCCTCTGCCGACCCAGCCGTAGCCGACCACCACCGTCCGCTTGCCCGCCATCAGCAGGTTCGTCGCGTCGAGGACGGCGTTGACGGCGCTCTGGCCGGAGCCGTAGCGGTTGTCGAAGAGGTACTTGCAGCGCGCGTCGTTGGCGGCGATGCACGGCACCTTCAACGTTCCGTCGGCCTCCATCGCGCGCAGCGCGGTCACGCCCGAGGTCGTCTCCTCCGACGCGCCGAGCAGCGTGTCGAGCACCTCGGGGTGCGTCGTGTGCGCCAGTCGGATCGCGTCGGCGCGGTCGTCGATCACGACCTCGGGTCGCCGCGCGAGCACCTCGTGGAAGAACTCGAGCTCCTCCTCGCGCGACGAGCCGCTCGCGGCGAAGACCGCGACGCCGCGCGCGTCGAGGCCCGCCGCGACATCGTCGTGCACCATCACGCCCTGGAACGCGACCGTCACCTGCGCGCCGGCCTCGGCGAGCACCGCAGCGAGGTAGGCGGTCTTCGGCTCGACCGGCAGGATCACGGCGATGCGGCGGCCGGCGACGCTGCCCGTCTCGCACAGCCGGTTGCGGATGCCGTTCAGCACCGGCATCCACTCCGACACCCACGCGATCTTCCGCTCGCCGTCGGGCGCGAGCGACGCGTCGCGGATACGCGAGTCGCTCACTGCGTCCACTCCGTCGCGAACCGCCGCTGCGCCTCGGACTCCGAGTCCAGCTCGATCCCGAGCGTCGAGAGCTTCGTGCGCGCGATCTCGCGGTCGAGCTCGTCCGGGAATGGGTTCAGGCCGGGCGGGACGCCGCCCGAGGCAAGGTGGTGCGCCGACAGCGCCTGCACCGAGAACGAGAGATCCATGATCTCGACCGGGTTGCCGTCGCCGCCGGCGATGTTCACGAGCGCGCCGTCGACGAGCACGTACGCGCGCTTGCCGCCGAGCTGGTAGCGGGTCACGCCGGGGCGCACCTCGGCGGCCTCGCCCGCCGCGGCGAGCGCGGCCACGTCGATCTCACGGTTGTGATGGCCGGCATTCGCCAGCACGACGCCGTCCTTCAGGTACTGGAGCGCGTCGGTGCCGATCGCCTCGACGCGGCCCGTGGCGGCGATCACGAAGTCGGCATCGGCGAGGGCGTCGGCGAGCGCAGCGACGCGGTAGCCGTCCATGTGCGCGCGCAGCGCCTGAACGGGGTCGAGCTCGACGACGGTCACCCGACCGCCGTAGCCCTCTGCGCGGCGGGCCAGGCCGCTCCCGACCCAGCCGTAGCCCACGATGCAGAAGCGCTTGCCCGCCGCGCAGAGGTTCGTCAGTCGGAGGATCGCCGTCAGCGCGCTCTGGCCGGTGCCGTAGAGGTTGTCGAACATGTGCTTGCAGCGCGCGTCGTTGGCGGCGATCGCCGGGAACGTCAGCCGGCCCGCCGCGGCCATCGCCCTTAGGCGGCCGACGCCCGTGGTCGTCTCCTCCGTCACGCCCTCGAGAGCGTCGGCCAGCTCGAGGCGGTGCTCGATGATGCGACGCGTCAGCTCGGCGCCGTCGTCGATCACGATCTGCGGCCCGGTGTCGGCGACGGCGACCAGGTCCTCGGTGAACTCGTCCGGCGCGGCGCCGTGGCGCGCGTGCACCTCGATGCCGCGGCGGACGAGCGCCGCGCACACCGAGTCCTGCGTCGACAGCGCGTTGCTGCCGGCCGCGACCACCTCGGCGCCGGCCTCGGCCAGCAGCGTCGCGAGGTACGCCGTCTTCGCCTCCAGGTGCACGACCACTGCGACACGCTTGCCGCGCAGCGCGCCGTCCGCGAGCCGGGTGCGCGCGAGTGCGTTCAGGACAGGCGAGTGGCGCGCCACCCAGTCGATCCGCCGCTCGCCCTCGTCCGCGAGCGCCGGATCGGCGATGCGCGAGCGTGAGGCGACGTCGGAGGCGGCCACGACGAGGTTCTCGTCTTCCGCGGCCGGCGCTCAGAGGGGCTCGGAGTGGCGCACGATGCCGCCGTCGACGTAGTACGTCGAGCCGGTCACGTACGACGCGCGGTCGGAGGCCAGGAACAGCGCCACCTCCGCGACCTCCTCGGGCGTGCCCATGCGCTGCAGCGGCACGAGCTGCTTCAGCCGCGCGACCTTGGCGGGGTCGGCGAGCGTGGCCGCGTTGATCGGCGTCGCGATCGCCCCCGGCGCGATGTTGTTCACGCGGATGTGGAACGGGGCGAGCTCGAGCGACGCGTTCCGCATCAGCATGCGCAGGCCGCCCTTCGAGGCGGCATACGCCGCATACCCCGGGAACGGGAAGTCCTCGTGAATCGACGAGATGTTGACGATCGAGCCACCGCCGTTCGCCTTCATCTGCCGCCCCGCCGCCTGGAGGCACAGGAACGGCCCCTTCAGGTCGACGGCGATCGTGCGATCCCAGTTCTGCTCGTCGAGTGAGAGGATCGGCTCCGCCTTCTCGATGCCGGCGTTGTTGACGAGCACGTCGAGACGGCCGAACGTGTCGACGATCGTGGCGACGAGCTTGTCGACCGCCTTCGCGTCCGACACGTCCGCCTCGAGCGCGGCGGCCTTCGTGCCCCCTTTCTCGAGCTCCGCGGCGAGCGCCTTCGCGTCGTCGCCGTGCCCGAAGTAGTTGATCGCGACGGACGCGCCCGCCGAGGCGAAGTGCTGCGCGATCGAGTAGCCGATCCCGCTGCCAGCCCCGGTGACGAGCGCGACCTTGCCCTCGAGATCGCCTGCGTGTGCATCGGTCATGCGGGCTCGATTCCCCAGTCGCCGACGAACGACTCGCCAGGTGCGAGGGCGATCAGCCCGTCGCCGCTCCGGAACGCGTTCGGCGCGCACGTCATCGGCTCGACGGCGAGGCTGCGGCGGGCGACGTCGGGAAGCGGGTCGCCGGTGAAGAGCATCGCGTAACCGTACTCGTCGCCGAGCCACACCGTCGTGGCCTCGCCGCCGCCGGCGGTCACGCGGATGCGCGCCCGGCCGTCGCCGTCGCGCTCGAGGTCGGTGAAGGCCGTGTCGAGCTTCAGCGCCCCGATCTCTCTCGGGCTCCGGAAGTCGTAGTCGGTGCCGTCGACCGGCTCGGACCCCGTCGGGATCCCGTGCCCGTCGCTCGTCAGCCGCGTCGCGCCGGGCGCGTGCAGCACGAGCCCGTCGACACGCTCGCGGCCGAACGTCAGGTACGGGTGCGCGCCGGCGCCGAACGGACAGGGCTCGCCGCCCAGGTTCGTCGCCGTCGTGGTGACGGTGAGCCCGCCGCGCGCGAGCCGGTAGTCGACCGAGAGCCGCAGCGTGTAGGGGTAGCCGGGCTGCGGGTGCAGCACGTGCGTCATCGTGACCCGGTCGGCGGACTGCTCGGAGACGGCCCACGCCGCCCAGCGGACGAGGCCGTGGATCGCGTTGCCCGCCTCCGGCTCGGTGAGCGCGAGCTGCCGCCGCGAGCCGGCGAGCTCGTAGGCGCCGCCCGCGATCCGGTTCGGCCAGGGAAGCAGGCACTGTCCGCGCCCCGAGGAGCACATCGCGTTCTCGTCGTAGCCGTCGAGCACCTCGCGCCCGCCGGCGGTGTAGCGGCGGATGCCGCCGCCGACCTCCACGATCCAGACGCGCTGATCGCCGGAGGCGATCTCGACCTGCCTGCCGGAAGGTGACCTCGGCATCCGGGCCCGACGATACCCTCGGACGGTGAGCCCGGCGATGCTGGACGTCCTCGCCGAGCGATTCGGCTTCCCGTCGTTCCGTCCGGGCCAGCAGCAGGTGATCGAGTCGCTGCTCGCCGACCGCTCGGCGCTGGCCGTCTTCCCCACCGGCGCGGGCAAGAGCCTCTGCTACCAGCTGCCGGCGCTGCTGCTCGACGGCGTCACCGTTGTCGTCTCGCCCCTGATCGCGCTGATGAAGGATCAGATCGACCTGCTCGCGCGGCAGGGGATCGACGCTGCGCGACTCGACTCGAGCCTGACGCCCGGGGAGGCGCGCGGCGTCTCCGACCGCCTGCGCGCGGGCACGTTGAAGCTGCTGTACGTGGCGCCCGAGCGGTTCAACAACGAGCGCTTCCTGGCGCAGCTGGCCGAGACGCGGATTGCGCTGTTCGCCGTCGACGAGGCCCACTGCATCTCGGAATGGGGCCACAACTTCCGCCCCGACTACCTTAAGCTCGCGACGCGTGCCCGCGATCTTCGAGCCGAGCGCGTGCTGGCGCTGACGGCGACGGCGACGCCCGCGGTCGTCGCGGACCTCCGTGCGGGGTTCGGGATCGAGGAGGCCGACACCGTCGTAACGGGCTTCTACCGCCCGAACCTGACGCTGCTGACGACGCCCGTCCCGGCAAGCAGCCGCGACCAGGCATTGATCGATCGGCTGCGGGAGCGGCCGCCCGGCACCACGATCGTCTACGTCACCCTGCAGCGCACCGCCGAGCGCGTCGCCGCGCTGCTCGCAGCCGCCGGGCTACCGGCTCGGGCATACCACGCCGGTCTGAGCACCGAGGCGCGTGTCGAGGTGCAGGAATGGTGGACCGGCTCGGACCGCAACGTCGTGGTCGCGACGATCGCGTTCGGCATGGGGATCGACAAGCCCGACGTCCGCTACGTCTACCACCGGAACCTGCCGAAAGGTCTCGAGTCCTACTCGCAGGAGATCGGGCGTGCGGGGCGCGACGGGGCGGCGAGCGTCTGC
This sequence comes from Gaiellaceae bacterium, assembly GCA_050697615.1. Taxonomy (GTDB): domain Bacteria; phylum Actinomycetota; class Thermoleophilia; order Gaiellales; family Gaiellaceae; genus PALSA-600. The sequence continues at coordinate 2,864 of JBOGZX010000508.1, read as the reverse complement.
GAGCTCTTCGCGTGTCCCGACGACGTGCCGACGCTCGAGAACTTCGCCTTCGGCGACACGCCCACCCCGGAGGCGATCGCGGCTCTGCTCGACGAGGTGCTCGCACACGAGGTGGGCGAGCAGTTCGCAATCTCGGAGTACGAGCTGTCGCGGCGCCACGACGTGCGGCCGCTCGTGCTGAAGACGATCCTTACCTACCTCGAGCTCGACGGCCTGGTCTCGCAGGGCACGCCGTTCTACGCGGGCTACCGCCTGCGGCCCGTGACCGGCTCGCTCGACGACCTCTACGCCGGCTTCGACGCCGACCGAGGCGCTTTTCTGCGGCGTGTCGTCGAAAGCGGGCGCAGCGGCCGCACCTGGACGAGCGTCGACCCGGCGGTGCTCGGCAACGAGCGCGACCGTGCGGTGGCCGCACTCGGCCACCTCGAACAGCAAGGTCTCGTCGAGCTGCAGGCGAGCGACGTGCGGCAGCGCTACCGGGTGCTCGCCCGGCCCGGGTCGCCCGAGGAGCTGCGGCAGAGCCTGGTCGCGCGCTTCGACCGCAGGGAGCGATCGGAGACCGAACGGATCGAGCGTGTCGTCTCGCTCGTCACCCACGACGGCTGCCAGGTGCGGGCGCTCGTCGGCTACTTCGGCGAGGAGCTCACGGAGCCGTGCGGTCACTGCACGTTCTGCCTCGCCGGCGCCGCGCAGACGCTGCCGGAAGCGATCGAGCTGCCGCCGATCGAGACGGTTGTGGACCGCGACGGACTGGAGGCGCTCCGCTGTGCGCACCCGGAGGCGCTGGGGCTGCCGCGTCAGCGGGCGCGCTTCCTCTGCGGCCTCACGAGCCCGGCTACGACGCGTTCCAGGCTCGGCCGCGATCCGCTCTTCGGGAAGCTGGCGGAACGGCGTTTCGCAGACGTGCTCGCGTGGTGCCACGAGCCGGCATGACGGCTGTACCCTGCCCGCCGTGGCGACCCGTGAGCACGAGCCCGACATCGCGGCCCGGCTGAAGGCGCTCACCGAGGCGCTCGAGGCGGTCGCGCGCGACCGTACCCTGCTCGGCGCCCTGTCGGTGGAGGAGCGGACGCGGCTGCTGTCGGCAGCCGCCGACGTCCACAATCCCGATCTCGAGCAGCGTCGCCGCTGGGCGAAGGCGCTCCGGCGCTCCGAGAAGGCGGCCAGGGCGCGGCGCGACGAGACGGTGCTTGCCGAGACCGGTATCCGCGTGCTCCGCTCGAAGCCCGTGTTCACGACCCCGAACGTCTTCCCGCCGAAGGAGCTCGAGGCAGAGTTGGTCGAGGTCGCGGAGGAGCAGCACTGCTACGTGTGCAAGCGGCGCTACCTCGAGCTCCACCATTTCTACGACCAGCTGTGCGGGACCTGCGGCGAGCTCAACTACCGCAAGCGCACCGAGACGGCCGACCTGCGCGGCCGCGTCGCGCTCCTCACGGGCGGGCGCGTGAAGATCGGCTACCAGGCGGGGATCAAGCTCCTGCGCGCCGGCGTCGAGCTGGTCGTGACGACGCGTTTCCCGCGCGACGCGGCGGCCCGCTACGCGCGCGAGCCGGACTTCGAGGAGTGGGGCGGGCGGCTCGAGATCTTCGGGCTCGATCTGCGTCACACGCCGAGCGTCGAGGCCTTCTGCCACCACCTCGCGACGACGCGTGACCGGCTCGACTTCGTCGTCAACAACGCCTGCCAGACGGTGCGTCGGCCGCCGGACTTCTACCGTCACATGCTCGAGGGCGAGGCGGCCGCCGCGGACTCGCTGCCGCCGCGCGTTCGCGCGCTCCTCGGCGGCTACGAGGGCGTGCGCCGCCAGGAGATGCTGCCCGCGCCGGTGGCGCTGTCGCGGGTGCCGCTGCTGCCGGACGACATTGTGGGTCAGCGGGACCTGTTTCCCGAGGGCCGGCTCGACCCGGACCTGCAGCAGGTCGACCTGCGCGAGCGGAACTCGTGGCGCCTGCTGCTGCACGAGGTGTCGTCGGTGGAGCTGCTCGAGACGCAACTCGTGAACGCCGTCGCGCCGTTCGTCCTCAACGCGCGCCTGAAGCCGCTGCTGCTGCGCACGCCCGAGCGCGACAAGCACATCGTCAACGTGTCGGCGGTCGAGGGACAGTTCTACCGGCGGTTCAAGACCACGCGGCACCCGCACACGAACATGGCGAAGGCGGCGCTGAACATGATGACGCGGACCTCGGCGGCCGACTACCACGCCGACGGCATCCACATGAACAGCGTCGACACCGGCTGGGTGACCGACGAGGATCCGGTGCACGTCGCCGAGCGCAAGACGGCCGAGCACGGCTTCCGGCCGCCGCTCGACGTCGTCGACGGCGCGGCGCGGATCGTCGATCCGATCGTCGACGGCTTCAACACCGGCGAGCACGTCTGGGGCCGCTTCCTCAAGGACTACCGCCCGACAGACTGGTAAGACCGGCGGCTCGAGCCGGACACCTCGGGGTGCGCCTTCGGTGCCTGACCATCGGGACACTCGGGATGCGCGGGTCTACGAGGCGCTCGCGCGGCGCTGCCAGCGCTCGTCCCACCCGGCACGCGTGAGTGCCGAGATGACGGCGCGGCGCAGCAGGCGGCCGTCGCGACTGCGACCGAGCACGTGCACGCGGAGCGGCAGCTCGCCGAGCGGCAGCTCGACGTTCGTGGTCCCGGCAGGGAGCGTCAGCTCCTCCCGCACGGCGTAGTCGCCGCGTGCGTCGGCCCGCTCGCTGAAGCGCACCTCCCAGGAGGCAACTGCGGGCGCCGCGTCCCACGCGAGGAAGAACCGCCCGCCGTCGGTGCGGCGGCGCACGTCCATGTTCGCGTTGATCGTCGGCCGCGTCCGGAGCGCCGCCCGCAGCGAGACGGCGGCGGGCCGCGCG
>JBOGZX010000507.1:0-8591 GCA_050697615.1 Gaiellaceae bacterium | reverse complement strand
CGCGCACACGGTCCTGGCATTCGACGGTCGCGGCGCCGCGCGGCTCATGCTCCCGTTGCTCGCTCTGCTCGACGGGACGAGAACGCGGGACGAGCTGGTTGCGACGCTCGGCGATGCAGGCGAGGTCGCGGTCGACGCCGCCCTCGGGCTGCTCGAAGGGCGAGGCCTGCTGCTCGACGGCGCGGAGGAGCCGCCCGTGCCGCAGGCGCTCGACAACGCCTCGTTCCTCAGTGCCGGCGATCCTCAGCATCGTCCGCCGCACGAGATCGCTGCGCGGCTCGGTGCGACGCAGGTTCTGGTACTCGGTGGCGGCCCGGTCGCCACGGAGGTCGCGCGGCTCCTGCGGGCAGGCGGCATCGGCACCGTCGAGCGGGCCGAAGACGATCCGGAGGTCGAGCCCGGGGTCGACCTCGTCGTCGCCGCGCCGGCGCCGCACGAGCTCGCCCGGCTCGAGAGCTGGAACCGTTCGCTCCACAACGCGCGCGTCCCCTGGCTACAGCTGCTGCCGTTCGACGGCCGATTCGCCGCGGTCGGCCCACTCTTCATCCCCGGCGAGACGTGCTGTCATGCGTGCTACCGGCTTCGCCGTGCCGCGAACGTCTTCTGCGTCGAGGAATACGACGCCCTCTCCGAGCCTGCGGCGGAGTCACCGCTCTCGCCGGCGCTGCTCTTCGCGCTTGCCGGTGTCGGAGCTCACGTCGCGTTCGCCTGGCTCGCGTACCGCGACCCGCAGCTGCCCGGCGTGCTGTTCGCTCTCGAATGGGCGCGCACGCCGACGGTGACGAGACATCACGTCTACCGCGTCCCGCGCTGTCCGGTCTGCTCCACGGCCGTCGGCTCGCCGCCCGCGGTCTGGTTCGACGAGGAGCGGGGCGATGCCCTCGTCTAGCCCGCCGGCGCCGGCGCTCGACCTCGGGCCCGTCGAGCCGACGCCTGTCGAGGACGCCCTGGCGCGCCTCCGCACGCTCGTCTCCCCGTACACAGGCCTCGTCCGGGGCACAACCGAGCTCGTCAGCGCCCCCGACGAGGTGCGGCTGCATCGCGTGGCGGGCCTGCTCGCGCGGTCGGAGCCGGTTCTCGGCATCGAGCTCAGCAACAGGCCCGCGGGCTCGAGCGCCGAAGCCGGCAGGGCGTTGGCGGCGACGCTGGGCGAGACGGCCGAGCGGTACGCCGCGTCCTTCGTTCCCGAGTCCGCGTTGCTCGCGTCGGCCGACGAGCTCGGGCGGCGCGCGGTGCCGCCCGACGACTTCGGGCTCTACCACCCCCGGCAGTACGCGCAGGCCGACTTTCCCTTCGAGCCCTTCACGACCGGCTCGCGCGTACGGTGGGTCGAGGGATTCGATCTGCGTACGCGCGAGCCGCGCTACCTGCCGGTCCAGCTCGTCTACCTCCCCTTCGGAACCGTCGAGGGGGAGCAGCCGATCGGCCACACGACCAGCAACGGCCTCGCGTGCGGCGCGACGCTGGAGGAGGCGATCCTCGCCGGATTGCTCGAGCTGCTCGAGCGGGACGCATTCATGAACGTCTGGTACGGCTCGCTGACGCTCCCGCTGCTCGACCACACGGTGTCGCACGAGCTTCGCGCGTTCGCCGACCGGTACTTCGACCCGAGCGGGCTCGAGTTCGCCGCCGTCGACCTGTCGATCTTCTGGGGCGTCCCGACGGTGCTCGGCGTCGTCCGTTCGCCGACGGGGGCGCCTCTCGGCATCGGCGCCGACAGCGCCTCGTGCGTCGAGATCGCGTGGCAGAGCGCGCTGGGCGAGGCCTTCGCCGTCCGCGCGTGGTCGCGCACCAAGCGTCGGGACGAGCCGCGCACGACGTTCCGCGACGACTTCGGCGACATCGTCGAGTTCGACGACCACATCCTGCACTACAGCTCCCCGGAGCACGCCGTGAGGACATCCTTCCTCGACGGCTCGTCGGAGCGGATTCCAGTCTCGGACGTTCCGCCGCTGCCGGGGAGGGACGTGCTCGCGCAGATCGACGCGATCGTCGGCCGGCTTGCCGCCCGCGGCGTCGGGGCCTATGCCGTCGATGTAACGACCGCCGACCTGCGCCACGCGGGACTGCACGTCGCGAAGCTCGTGGCACCGCAGCTCGTCGCCCTCGACTCGGCGTACCGCGGCCGCTTCCTGGGCACCCGGCGGATCTATCACGCGGCACACGAGCTCGGCCTCGCCGATCGGCCGCTGAGCATCGACACGATCAACCCGCTCCCGCACCCGTTCCCGTAGGTGAGCAACCAGACCCCCAGCTCGGGCCTCGCGCCGAGGACCACGACCATGATCTACGGGCCCGACGGCGTCGACGTCGACGATCCCGCGGAGGCCTACCACGAGGCCTCGAAGCTCTATCCGAGCTTCGCCGGGCGCCAGACGCGCGGTCGGCTGATCGAGGTCAACCCCGAGATCGCCGCAGCGACCGTGCGCGCCGTCAAACGCCACTCGTCCGCTGCGACGGTCCCCTTGCCCCCGTTCGACTTCCCGAACGTGAGTCTCGGGCAGGCCGTCGGCGCCCGGAAGTCGACCCGCTCCTTCGCGCGGGCCGCGATCGAGCTCGAGGCGCTCGGAACGATGCTCCACGGTGCCTACGGCGTCACCCACGAGCTCGATCCACCGGCGCCCGCCGGCGCATCGCCGCCGTTCCGCACGATCCCCTCGGGAGGTGGGCTCTACCCGCTCGATCTGTACGTGGCGGCACTCGACGTCGACGGGCTGCCGGCCGGCCTCTACCACTTCGACCCGCTCAGACATCTGCTGGAACGCCTCCGGGCCGGCGATCTCCGCGGCGACCTCGCCGCCGCCGTGGTGCACGACAATGTGATCGCCGCTGCGGCCGCCGTCGTCGTCGTCTCGGCGATGTTCTGGCGCACGCGGTTCAAGTACGGCCAGCGCGGTTACCGGTTCGCGCTGATCGAGGCCGGCCACTCGATTCAGAACCTCCTCCTCACTGCGGCCGCGTTCGAGCTCGGAGCGGTTCCGCTCGGCGGTTTCTACGACGGATTGCTCGACGATCTCCTGTTCTTCGACGGTGTCAACGAGGCCGCGGTCTATGCCGCGGCGGTGGGTGTGCCTGCATGATCGAAGCCGTCTCGCGCAGGCTGCCGCTCCTGGCGCTGGCAGGCGCGATCCTGCTTGTTCCCGGTTGGCCGACGGCCGACCGACGTGTGCCTGCTCTCACCGCGTTCGCCGTCGCCGTCGGCGCCGCCTTTGCGCTCTTCGTGGTGCTCGCGCGGCGGCCGCCGGCGTTCGCGCTCGCGCGAGGCCGCGCACGGCTGCTTGGTGAGAAGCTGGTCCTGCTCGCCGCGGCGGCCGCAGGCGAGGAGGTGATCTGGCGCCGGCTCGTCGTCGGAGGATTGGCCTCTGCGGCAGGGTCGGGACCCGCGCTCCTCGTCGGGACGATCGGCTTCGCCGGAGCGCATCGGTGGCGCGGAAGACGCGCTTTTGTCCTTCGCTGCGCGGCCGGAGCGACCTTCGGCGCGGTGTATCTCGCCACCGGAAGTCTGCTCGCGGCGGTGGCCTGCCACGCCACGTACAACGCACTCGTCGCGCTGGCGGTCGAGTCGCGGGCCGCCGGCGCCGCGGGGACGGAGACCGCCGCGCCCGAACCGTCCGATGCACACGCAGCCGCCCACATGGCTGCTGCTCCTCGGCGTCCGGAACCGTCGGTGGCGGCGCTCGATCACGTCACCAAGTCCTACGGCGCGAAGCTCGCGCTGAATGATGTGAGCTTCGAGGTACAGCGCGGCGAGATCGTGGCGCTCCTCGGGTTGAACGGCGCCGGCAAGACGACGGCGATCAGCCTTCTGCTCGGCCTACGGCGGCCCACCGGGGGCGAGGTGCGTCTGTTCGGGCTCGACCCGCGGACTGCCGCGGCGCGGGCCCGGGTGGGGGCGACCCCGCAGGAGACGGGCTTTCCGCCCACCTTGACCGTCGCCGAGGTGCTGCGGTTCGTCTGCGGGCACTACCCCGAGGCGGTCGCTCCGCGGAGGCTGCTGGAAGAGTTCGGACTCTCGAGCCTCGCGAGCCGGCAGACCGGGGGTCTGTCCGGCGGTCAACGGCGCCGCCTGGCGCTGGCCGCCGCATTCGCGGGCAGCCCCGAGGCGGTCTTCCTCGACGAGCCGACGGCAGGGCTCGACGTCGAAGCGCGCCGGTCGAGCTGGGCCACGGTCAGAGGCTTCCGGGAGAACGGGGGCACCGTCTTCTTCTCGACCCACCAGCTCGAGGAGGTCGATGCGCTCGCCTCGCGTGTGGTCGTCCTCAGCGACGGGGCCGTCGTCGCCGACGGCACCTCGCAGGAGATTCGCGCGCGAACCGGGTTGACGTACGTCCGGTTGCGCGCCCGCGAGCTCCCACGCTTGAGCGCCGCGACAGAGGTTCTCACGGACGGGGGCATTGTCACTCTCTTCACGCGGGACGCCGGACGGCTGCTCTACGAGCTCGTTGCGGCGGGCGTCGAGCTCGCCGATCTCGAGGTCCGGCCCACGTCCCTCGAGGATGCGCTCGTCGCGCTCACCCGGGTGGCCCCATGATCCGCCTGGTCCGCCTCTATACCTGGGCCGGCGTGCTCGAGTTGCTGCGATATCCGAGCTACAGCGTTCCGACGCTGCTGTTCCCGACGGTGATCTTCGCCGTGTTCGGCAGCCGTCAGAAGGCCGCCCCGCCCGAGGCGCTGCTGGCGTCCTACGCAGGCCTGGCGTTGCTCGGGATCGCCTTCTTCCAATTCGGCGTCGGGATCGCCGCCGAGCGCGCGACGCCGTGGCAGCGCTTCGTCCGCGTGCTCCCGGCGCCGCCGTCGGCGAGGATCGCCGCCCGCTTCCTGTCCGCGCTCGTCTTCGGCGCGGGCGCGTGCGTCCCGCTCTTCGTGCTCGCGTTCGCGACGACCGGCGTGAGGCTTGCCGCCCGCGAGTGGGTCGCACTGCCGGCCGTGCTGCTCCTCGGCGCCGCCCCGTTCGCCCTGTTCGGCGTCGCAATCGGCTACTGGAGCAGCCCGAAGGGGGCGCTGCCGGTTGCGAATGTCGTCTACCTGTCGCTGTCGTACCTCGGGGGACTGTGGACGGCGTCACAGCATCTTCCGGGCGCGCTCAGCGGCACCTCCGCATGGCTGCCGACGCGTCTGTGGGGCGGGCTGCTCACCGCCTCCGTCGGTGACGGGGCGTGGAGCTGGCGTGCCGCCGCGCTGATCGGCTATGCCGCGCTCTTCGGCTGGCTCGCCGTCTGGGGCTTCCGGCGCGACGAGGGCGCGCGTTTCGGGTGAGCATCTCGACCCCGGGCACGATGATCGCAGCGTCGTGGGACGCGGCTCCGTTCGCGGCGCTCGCAGAGACCGCTTCGGCGATCCACGACGCTCTGGTGAAGGCGGTCGCCCCGGCGGCGCCCGAGCGGGTGCTGGACGTCGCCACCGGTACCGGGCCGGTCGCCCTTCGCGCCGCGCGACGAGGATGTGAGGTCGTGGGGCTCGACATCTCGCCGCGCATGGTCGCCGCGGCGCGCGCGGCCGCTGCCGAGACGGACGTTCGGGTTGCTTTCGTGCTCGGAGAGGCGGAGGCGCTGCCCTTCGAGAGGGGCTCCTTCGACTGCGTGCTGTCGGCGCAGGGGGTGATGTTCTCGCGCGATCCGAGGCAGGCGGCCGCGGAGCTCGCGCGCGTATGCAGGCCGCAGGGCCGACTCGGCCTGTCGGTGCTGGCCGACAGTCCGCTCAACCGGGAGTTTCTGGGGCTGTGGAGTCACGCGGTCACCAACCGTCGCCCGTCGAGGCTCGAAGCCGCGGACTGGGGGAGCGAGCAGATCGTCCGAACCCTGCTCGGGCGATGGTTCTCCCTCGAGTTCGTCCACGGCCGCGCGCCGCTTGTCGCGGCTGACGCGGCAGAGCTCTGGGAGCTGCACCTCACGACCTGCGGTCCGTTGAAGCACCTCCACGACCGGCTTCCGCACCGGCGCCGCATCACGCTTCGCGCGGCCTACGTCGAGTTCTTCGACCGGTTTCAGACCGAGGAGGGCGTGTCGCTGCCGCGCGACTATCTGCTGATCCTCGGCCGCCGAGCGAATGTGCCCGCGACCTGATCCAACCCGGGAGCTCGAGCAGCCGCTCGACCTCCGTCGCCGTCGGGAGTCCGCGCAAGCGTCCGGCAAAGGACCCGGTGCCCGACCAGCCGCGCGAGCCGGCCACAGGCGTCTCCCTTCGGCGGCCCCGAAGCACGATGTCGCGTGCGCGCGCTTGGTGTGCGCGAATTTGCCCGATTTCGGCACAGACACGTAACGCTTTGCCGTCTAGCGTGGCAACGTGCTCGCACGAACCGTCACGCACGCGCTTGTCGGAATCGAACCCCGCCGGGTCGAGGTCGAGGCGCGACTCGAGCGGGCGGCGCCGAGCTTCGCGATCGTCGGACTGGCCGACCGCGCTTGCCAGGAGGCGAAGGAACGCGTCCGCTCAGGTGTCGCCGCCGCCGAGCTGGAGTTTCCGGTGCGGCGGATCGTCGTCAACCTCGCACCGGCCTCGCTCCGGAAGGAGGGCGCCGGGTTCGATCTTCCCATCGCCCTGGCGATTCTCGCCGCCTCGGATCAGCTGCCCCGGGCGGCGCTCGACGGGGTAGCGGCGTTCGGCGAGCTTGCGCTCGACGGCCGGGTGCGGCCGGTCCCGGGTGCGCTCGTCGCTGCCGAAGGCGCCCGGCGTGGGCACCTGCATCGGCTGGTCTGCGCGCTCGAGTCGGGGCGGGAGGTCGCGCTCGCGGGCGTCGAGCCGATTCCGGTCGCGCACCTCGCCGAGGCCGTGGCCTGCCTCCGCGGCCTGCGGGCACCGCCGGACGTGCTCGACGACCTGCCCGCGACCCCGCCGTTCATCCCGGATCTCTCCGACGTTCGCGGGCAGGAGCGGGGCCGCCGCGCGCTCGAGATCGCCGCGGCCGGAGGTCACAACCTGCTGCTCGCGGGGCCGCCCGGCACCGGCAAGACGATGCTCGCCCGGCGGCTGCCGGGAATCCTGCCGCGGCTCTCCGACGACGAGGCGCTGGAAGTGACGCGCATTCATTCCGTCGCCGGCGTACTCGCGCCCACCACCGGGCTCGTGCGCGTGCCGCCGTTCCGGGCGCCGCACCACTCGGCCTCGACCGCGGCGATCGTCGGCGGAGGGGGTCGCGGCCCGCAACCGGGAGAGGCGAGCCTCGCGCATCGGGGCGTCCTCTACCTCGACGAGCTGCCGGAGTTCGCGCGGCCGGTGCTCGAGTCCCTACGGCAGCCCCTCGAAGATGGCGTGATCGTCGTGGCGCGTGTCCTCGGGCGCGCCGTGTTCCCGGCACGCTTCCAGCTCGTCGCGACCATGAATCTGTGTCCGTGCGGCGCCCGCGGCGACGCGGCGGCCCGCTGCGCCTGCACCCCGCAGCGCGTGCACCGCTACCGGGAGAAGCTGTCCCGCGCGCTGCTCGACCGGTTCGACCTGTTGCTCACCGTGCCGAGACCGCGCGGGGAGGAGCTCGCCGCCCCGCCGGGCGAGGCGTCCGCGGCGGTCGCAGACCGCGTCCTGGCGGCCCGCGTGCGCCTCCAGGACTCGCCGCCGGCGCTCGGGCCTGCGGCCGGCGAGCTGCTGACACGCGCGGTCGAGCGGCTGCCGCTCTCGGGACGCGGACGGGCACGGGTCGCCCGGGTTGCCGCCACTGTCTCGGCCCTCGCAGGAGCCGCCGTTGTCGAGCCAGAGCATCTCGCAGAAGCTCTCTCGTACCGGCCGCCGAAGGAGCTCGTCGAGTGAGCGCCGGCGTGTCGAGTCGCTGCAGAGCGACGTGCGCGTCGTCGCCCGGTCGGGGGGAAGCGTGAACGAGCTCGCGACGGCGGTCTTCGCGGCCGAGACGGGCGCTCACCTGCTGGATGCCCCACGTTCGCGCCGATTCGACGCGTTTCGGCGCGGGTTCGACGAGGCGGCCTTCCTGCGGCGCCTCGCCGACCGCGGCCTGCGCTGGGTCGCCCGCAGCGATCCCGCCTTCCCCCGGCGGCTCCACGAGATCCACGACCCGCCGCCGGGCCTGTTCGTGCGGGGGTCGACCCCGCTCGATCTCGACGACGCGCCCGCCGTCGCCATCGTCGGTGCACGTGCATGCTCGGCCTACGGCAGCTCGGTCGCCCACCAACTGGCCCGCGACCTTGCGCGCGCCGGGGCGATCGTCGTCTCCGGCCTCGCACGCGGGGTCGATGCCCAGGCCCACCGCGGGGCGCTCGAGGCCGGCCCCACGGTCGCGGTCCTGGGCTGCGGGATCGACCGCGACTACCCGCGGGCGCACGCGACACTCGCCGCCGAGATTGCGGCGACGGGCCTGATCGTCTCGGAGTACCCACCCGGCGTCGAGCCGGCACCCTGGCGCTTTCCTGCACGGAACCGGATCGTCGCCGGGCTCGCGTGCGCGACGGTGGTGGTCGAAGCGCGCGAGCGGAGCGGCGCGCTGATCACTGCGGATCTCGCTCTCGACGAAGGCCGCGACGTGCTCGCGGTGCCAGGCGAGATCACAAGTCACCTGTCTCGCGGAACGAACCACCTGCTGCGACTCGGCGCGGTCCCGGTCACGTGCAGCGGCGACGTGCTGGCGGTGCTCGGCCTCGACCCAGAGC